>JBQCEJ010000618.1:0-3757 GCA_051960355.1 Verrucomicrobiota bacterium
CCGCCGCGCCCTGAAGTGATCCGGCAAAGGTCGTCGCGTCGTTGTTCAATCCAATGGTCAGAGTAGCCGGCGCACCCGTGTCCGTTACCGTCCCGCTGCCGGTTAAACCATTGATGCCCGCGCTGACGCCGTTCAAGTCCAGGGTCGCGCCGGAGGCCACGGAAACATTGCCCGCACCGGCACCGCTGGGAATGGCGGCGGGGTTGCCGATTTTAAGCGTTCCGGCACTGATCGTGGTATTGCCCGTGTAAGTATTGGCATTATTCAGTGTCGTGGCGCCGGCGCCCGCTTGCGCAAATCCGGTCGCGCCCGCGATGCCGCTGCCGGTGAAGGTGTAGTTCTTGGTGGCATTGACCGTCACCCTTCCCGGCTGCCAAGCCGACGTCAGGTTCACCGTGGGGTTTGCGGCCACTGCGGAGTCGGTGAAGTAAGTGTAG
Organism: Verrucomicrobiota bacterium; assembly: GCA_051960355.1. GTDB lineage: Bacteria > Verrucomicrobiota > Verrucomicrobiia > Limisphaerales > DASXHY01 > DASXHY01. The sequence goes on from JBQCEJ010000618.1 coordinate 438, forward strand.
TCGCCATTCGCGTAATTGGTGGTGCCGAACGTGTCATTGACCCAGTTAAGGGTGGAGTCGTCCCAGTTGTTATTTACACCGCCCACCCACTTGCGCTGCAAGAGGTCGTTGGCGGAGACACCTGCAATTTGAATGCCGCAAATGCCCGCTCCGCCGCCGGCAAGGGCTTTGATCGTCAAAGTCAAAGAATCTGACGTCAGCAAGGACGAATCGCCGAAAACCACATACTGGCCAAGCTGGTAACTCCCCGGGGTGGTGCTCGTGACTTGGGTCGGCGTCACCGGCGGGGTTGGGGCGGTCGTGTACGGGTGAAAGTAGTAGGTGGTGGTGTCGTCCGAAATGCTGGCTCCGGTGCTGCTAAGATAGCCGCACACATAGACAACGACCTTATAGCCATTGGGGAAATTGGCCGCCAGATTGGTTAAAATGATGGAGTTGTAATTAGCCGCCCCCGCATAGGCGGTATAGCCGGCATAAAGCGGAGTATAGGCATAAGCACCATTGTACGAATTGAAGTTCCCCCCGACGGTAACTCCAGACATCGCGATCGAACTGGCCGTCCCGTCTGAGAACGGCAGATTCTGGGCGCTGGCAGTGTTATTCAGGTTCAGCCAGCCGCTGACGTAGGTTCCCTGACTGGCAATACCGTAATTGGTGCCGCCGCCAACGATGTAGGGCGCACCTCCCTGGTTTGCTAGGTTCACACTGATGACTGCGGCTGAGCCCGTAGAAATGCAAAGACAGATTAAAATCAGCGCGAACGCCGAAGCCAGCTTGCGGAATGTAGGGGTTGGTTTATTCATGATTCGTTGGTGGGAGTTGCGAGGGGGTTGATTCAAACCGTAACAATTTTTCGGAGGTGCGTGCTATTTAGTCGGTGAAACCCAGCCGTAAGGTTGCTTGCCGGTGGTGATGGTTTCACTGTGCCGGTTGGTGCTCAGAGTCGAAACGTGGCCATCAAAAAAGCCATAATTGCGTCCCTTACCATGAACCATACCGTCCGGCAAATTGGCCCAACCAGCGGCCATGGTCGAAGCGGATCCGCCCGGAAGCGCGCGGTCCTCGTCCACAATGGCCCCATTTGCGGAAGGCTGCTGGATCTGACCGAACTTCGGGCCGACAAAATTCCAGAGCGTCTGGCTTTCGACATATTCACGCAGCCGATACATGCGGCGACTTTGATTTACGTCCTTGCTGGCTGATGTATCCACCATCCGGGCTGCATACTGTGGATTACGAACAAATGCCGGACAGGTCATCACTTTGCTCTCGGAAGTTCCGGCCGACACGAGGGTTCTGGCATTTGCAAGAAAGGGCGCGATATGAAAGGCCAGCTCCGGGCGCTCCGGCCAAACGTCCGCCCAGGAATTGCGGGCATCCAGCCCAAGCTGCCCTTCAGGCGCGGTTGGCGTGGCGGGGGTCGGCGCGCCGGTCGCCGTAACAATGTTATAGGGCAGCCGGTCGTCGTTGTCGTTGGCGAACAACGTGATGCCCAGCATGACCTGCTTCAAGTTGGAGACACATTGGACGTTATACGCCCGCGCTTTGGCCGATGCCAGAGCTGGCAACAACATGGCTGCCAAAATGGCGATGATCGCAATGACCACTAACAGCTCAATCAAGGTGAAGGCACGGCGGGGGTGAATGGAGCTGCGTTCGGCTGGAAGGGCTGAATTCATGGCAGAGAGTTTACCGCGTCCCGGGGAATCTCTCCTATCACATTAAGATGTGATTTTTGAAACCCGCGTTACACGAGAGCGTCTCACAGGTTCATGGCGTGCGCCTCGTTTCAACTTGCGTTCCCGGGTCGAAGGCCGGGAGCGGACCCGCAACACATAAACGTCCTGATTTTCTGAAGGCGTGCCCCGCCCGGTCGAGACAAAACAACCGTGCTCCACATTAGCACTGCTGCAAACTTAGTTCATGGATTGACGTCGTTTGAACTTTCACCAATCCTGCTGCTGTTGCCTTTCAACTCTTCCAACTTAGCCCTTCTTCGTCTGGCCCTCATGGCTGTGGCTCTGCTCGGCAATTTGACACCCCTGTTGCGGGGGGAGGCCGAAGCGGCGGTGAACTCCGGTCGGTATTACGCCCGCACATGGCAAACGGATGATGGCCTGCCTCGAAATACCGTCACCGCCATCACTCAAACGCCGGATGGGTATTTATGGTTGGGAACGCCTCAGGGAGTAATCCGTTTCGACGGAGTCAAGTTCACACCGATGGAAGATGATATTTTCGCCGGTTTTATCCGGGCCCGCACCCGCGTTCTTTATGTGGATCGCTTCCAGCGGTTGTGGATCGGCACGGGCACGACCGGTGTCATTCGCTACGACGGCACCGGCTTTGTGGTCATCGACGGCCGCAATGGATTGCCGCATCCCACCATCAATGCCATCAGCGAGGATTCCAACGGAACGATCTGGCTCGCCTGCCAGAACGGGAGTCTCTCCTGGGTGGGCGCTGACGACGTGGTTCATCCGGTCGCCTCCCCGACCGGTAAAGCCGCCTCCGACCCCATCCAACTGGTGCGGGATATGCGAGGCCGGCTGTGGTTCGCGCAAAACGATACCTATGGTCAATTGATCGGAGGCGCGGCCACCAACGTCACTCGCATCCCCAACTCCTTGGTCGTTCTTTGCCCAAGCCGGGACGGCGGCATGTGGCTCTCGGCGAATGATGAACTCCAGAAGCTGCCAGCGCCGGAGTCCGATGCCGTGGCGAAGGTGGAATCCATGCAGTCGCCCGTGAAAGATTATCAGGTGCAAACCATGCTTGAGGATCACCGTGGCAACCTGTGGATCGGAACCCGCGGGCTGGGTTTGTTTCGATATGCCGACCATCAATTCACCCGGGAATTCAGCTTTTCACACCGGATTTTAGCATTGTGCGAGGATGCCGAGTTGAGCGTCTGGATTGGGACGGAAGGCGGCGGTCTGAGCCGCCTGCGCCCCAGGCTATTCCGCACCGTCAATGTGCGGGATGGATTTCCGAATCCTCTGCTGGTTTCGGTTTGTGAGGGGGCGGATGGAGCGATGTGGCTTTCATCCCAAGGACCGAATTTAACGACACTCGCCACCAATGGACAAACGACCATCCTGCCGGCGTTTACGAACATCAGCACTACCTGCGTCCTGCCCGATCCAGACGGCAGCGTTTGGGTGGGAACCGTAAATCAAGGGCTCTATTCCATCCGTGACGGAAAGGAAATGCAGTTGCCGTCCTGGAACTCGCTTCGCAACCGTCAAATCCGGGTGCTGCATCGGGACGCCAAAGGGCAGTTATGGATCGGTTGCCTGCCGGATGGGCTCGCGCAATGG
>JBQCEJ010000619.1:0-6074 GCA_051960355.1 Verrucomicrobiota bacterium
TTCCAATCGTATTCCTCGATCGAGTGACTGGGACCGTACTGCTGCACCGCTTCTTTGTATTCGGTGGTCATCTCGTGAAACCCGCCGCCGTCGAGATAATCCCAAACGTTGGTGTTGATGGGCCAGAGGTCGTGTTCGGGCATCATTTCGCGCAGGCAATCCACCGTCGGCAAAATCGGACAGCCATACTCGGGACAGAGCCCGTTGATGCGGCTGCCACGGGTCGAAGCCGTATCCTCGTAATACCACATCGGGTTGACCGTTTTATAAGGACTGCCGTCGTGAATGCCTTCGGCCTCGGAGCTTTGCTGCCAGCCGTGCGTCGGATCCAATTTCTCGACGATGTCCTTTATCGGCACAACAAGCGAGGGATCGACGTGATCGTTGGGCGCGCCCGGTCGTTCGTTGGCGGAAACGTAGTAAGCGACACTGGCGTGATTGCGGATTCGCAGCAGCGTGTCCGCAACGTTGGCGCGGTAAAGTTCGCGGTCGGCGGGCAACTCGGTATCGCCCGCTTCCCAAAATTCAACCCAGACCAGAATTCCCATTTCATCGCAGGTTGCGAAGAAGCAGTCGGACTCGGCCACGCCGCCGCCCCACAAGCGGAGCAGGTTGACGCCGGCCTGCCGGGTGTAACGCAGTTCGGCGCGAGTGCGTTCATCGGAACTGCGGCACATTGCTTCCGGGACCCAATTGCTGCCGTGCAGGAACAACCTGCGGCCATTCACATAAAACATCCGGCTGCCATCGGGCGTGCGGCAGTCGCTCGTGATTTCCCGAATTCCAAAGCGCGTGACCGACGTGTCGGAGACTCGGTCCTTTTGCACAAAGCTCAACTTCAGGTCATGGAGAAACGGCTCGCCTTTATTCATCGGCCACCAGAGTCGCGGGTGTTTTACTTTCAAGACCGAAAACTCCTCTGGCGTGAAAAGGATTTCGCGCGACTCACCGGGTGCGAGAGCGACTTCCTTTTCGAGCGTGATGTCGAGTTGTGGGATGACCGCCTGCACTTTGCCCTTTTGCGGTTCGGTGGTCGCATTCACCGCTTGAACCTGGATCGTGAGCTGCGCCGAGTTGGTGTCCGGCAAAGGCAGCTTGGTTTTGACGAACGCATTGCGCAAGGCGACCGGGCCGGTCGCAAACAGTGTGACGTCGCGCCAGATGCCCGTGTTCCGGTCGCGGATGCCATCCGAAAAGGTGAAGTCCCAGCCCCCCGTCATGAGCATGGTCGTGTTGCGCCCGATCTCTCCGTCGCCGCCGTTTTTGTTCTCGCCGATGGCCCGCGGCTTGCGCCGGGCTTTCACCGCAAAGCCGCCCGGACAATCCACAGGTCGCACCAGCACAGCCAACGCATTCGAGGTTCCCGGCCGCGCGAAATCCGTGACATCGAAAAGGCCGCGCTGAAACATTCCGGCCAGCTTGCCAACGGAATGTCCGTTGAACCAGATTTCGGCGCGATAATTGATGCCGTCCAACTGCAGCCAGACCCGGCGACCCGCAAAGGTTCTCGGCACCACAAACTCAGAGCGAAACCAGTAGGTGTAAAAGGCTGGTCCGACTTCCGAAAGGTCGGGAATCAACTTCGCTTCCCGGGCGTTGTTCGTGCCAAAGTACGGTTCCGGGTAAACGCCGTTCGCCACCAGGCTGTTCAATACTGTTCCGGGCACAATCGCCGGCTGCCAATGGCTCGTTGCAAATCCGGGTTGTGAGAGCACTTCCGCCGTCACACCGACAGCATCAGCGCGGCACATGGACCACGCATTCTGAACACCCGACTGTGACGCTGAAGTCAGCCACAAAATCGGGTTCGACGCTGCATTTCCCGGAACGGGCATGAGCAACGCCAGAAGAAGATTCACAGCCAGGAACAACGAAATCTGCGCCAGGCGATTTTGCGATCGGCTTCGCGAATGGATGCAGGAATAAAAACTAAGTTGCAGGGTCATAGCGGAATTTTTTCTCATTTCAACTTTCGGCACATTTCTTCGCAAGGCTTACGGGTAACGGAGGCGGAAGAACATCGCGGAGTTCCCGGGCTGGACGGTCAGATTGGTCGCGGTCACTCCGGCGCTGCCGGGCACGTCCACCCAATTGGTGCTCAGACCTTGGTTCAGCCCGTTCGTCTGCGATTGCAAAATCCAGCCAAGATACGCACTCGGCCAGCTGACACTGAGCGTGCTGCCGCTGAGGCTGTAACTGATCGCTGTCGGCGTCGTGGGAAGAGTCGAACCGGTGGCCACGTTCAACCGTCCCGTGCCGGCAAAGTGCGCAGGGTCAATGTGCGTGGCTCCGGAACCCGTATTGCCCCAGGTGCCCGCCGCCCGAAGGAGGCCGCCCACAATCAGAGTTTTGGCGGTGGAAGTGACGCCCGCCGGAAGGCTCAGCACCGCGCCAGCAGCCAGCGTGACATTTGTGGTGACGGTTATTCCCTGAACCAGCGTGACCGCGCCGTTAGTGTTGTTATCGGTCAGCGAATTGACGACGGCAGGCAAGCCGATCGTGGCTTGGTCTGCCGCGCCATTGAAAATGTAGTTCGCCAGCGTGGACAATTTCACGGTGTTGAAATTATAAACGGTGCAACTGCTGTCATTGGTGATTCCGTTCAGGTTTGCCGTGATGAGCGTGCCGCCCGCCACGAGATCGAACGTGTTATGGGCTGAAGCTCCGCCGCTGCCGGCCAGCACTTGCGTGCCGGTGATCAGAGTGCCATTGACGCTGACCAACACGGTGCCGCTGAAAAGCGCAATTCCGGTGCTCAATCCAGAAATGTCCAGCGTGCTGCCGGTATTGACGGTGAAGCTAATCTTGTTGGCCGACAGATCTCCCGATCCCGTCCACACACTGGGCGTGCCGCTGAAATAAATCGTGCTGGCCGCTGCCGGCGTGCTACCGAACCTGGTGAAGGAACCGTAGTTGGCCAGATCGCCGTGGATCGCCAGACTTTCATTGGCGCCATTATAGCTGATCGAAAACTTTGCTCCCTCATTGATCATCAGCGAATTGACCGCTTGATTCCCGTCCAGAATCACCGAACCACTGCCCGTCGTGGCGACCATGACATCATTGCTGCTCACCGGCACCACCCCGCCCTGCCAGGTTGCGGGGTTGCTCCACAAGCCACCGTTGGCGGTGCTGATAATGCCGGATGGGCTGAGGAAGATCACCTGGGCAGTTTGCGCGAGCGTGATGGAATCGCTCGTGTCGGTGGCCGTGAAAACATCGGCGCCCATCGTCGTGGATCTGACAGTGAAAGTCGCCAGGCCCGACGCGTCGCTGATGCTTACGGCTGGGCTGATGCTGGCCATGCCTCTTCCGGAGGATTGGGCGAGCATCACGTTTTTGCCAGGCACCGGGTTCCCATTCTGATCCACGAGATGCACCGCAATTGTCGCGCTGCTCACGCCATCCGCAGGCACCACCGGGGGCGAACTCGTGATCGTGGATTGCGCCGCCGTCGCCGGTCCAGCCGTGTAGGTCACCATCGAAGAGTCGGAACCGACGGCGGATCCGACTGCGACGCCATTCATGGTTGCAGTGAAGGTGGCGGAGCCAATTACAGTTGGCGCGGTAACTGTCGCCGCATAAGTGCCGTCACCATTATCCAAGGTGCTGCCGAGCGTGCCGGTTCCCGAGGATTGGGAAATCACCACCGTCGAACCGCCCAGCCTCAACGGATGACCATTCACATCGCGGGTCGTGACCGTGATCACCTGTGTGCTGGAACCGTCAGCCGTAATGGACGCGACCGCCGGAGTGAGTGTCGAGTGCGCCGGATCGGCCGGGCCATTCGCCACGTTCAACTGACCGGTGCCGGCGAAGTGCGTCGCGTCTGCGTGCGTCGCGCCGGAACCCGTATTGCCCCAGGTTCCAAACGCTTGAATTGATCCGTCAATCATCAGCATCTGGGCGCTGGAAATTGTGCCCGCCGGGAGACTCAGCTTCGCGCCGGCCGCCAGCGTGACGTTCGTCGCGACCGTCGTTTGCTGATTCAACACAACCGTTCCGGCGCTGTTGTTGTCCGTCAGGGAATTCACCGTTGCGGGCAGCCCGATTGTGCTTTGATCTGCGGCACCGTTGAAGACGTAGTTCGCTGCTGGCGACAAGTTGACGGTGTTGAAATTGTAAAGCGTGCAACTGCTGTCGTTCAGGATTCCGTTCACATTGGCGGTGCTGAGCGTTCCGCCCTGAGACAGACTGAAGGTGTTGTGCGCCAGCGCACCACCGTTGCCGGCGAGCACCTGTGTACCGGCGATCAGCGTTCCATTGATGGTAACCGCCAGCGTTCCGCCAAAGAGCGATAGCCCGGGACTTAATCCGGAAATATCCAAACTCGCGTCCGCGTTCACCGTGAAGCTGATCTTGTTGGCTGAAAGATTTCCCGAACCGGTCCAAAGACTGTTCGTGCCGGCGAAATAAATTGTGCTGGCCACTGCGGGCGTTCCACCCACACGCATCAAGGAACCGTTGTTGACCAGATTGCCGGTAATCACGAGTGACTGATTGGTGCCGTAATAACTTGGGGAGAACTGCGCGCCCGCATCGATGATCAGCGAATGAACGGTCGCGGCGCCATCCAGATGAACCGCCGCCGAACCGGACGTGGCAATCACCACATCATCGGTGCTGGCCGGCACCACGCCTTCGACCCAGGTCGAGGGAGCGCTCCACGGGCCGCCGCTGGCCGTGCTGGCTTGGGCGACGGCGAACTGCGCGTGAAACGATCGGCCCTGCGCACCGCTGACAGCAACCGACACGACAATCTGGGGTGATAATGACAACACCGTCATTCCGGGATCAGCGGAAATCAGCGCCGTGCCATAGCGATTAAGAGTCAGCGTAATGGAGCCGCTGTTCGTCTGGGTCGGATCGGAGACGGCAAGTGTCAGGATTCGGTTCGTCTGGCTGGTGAGCACCGCGGCTTTCCTGTTGCTGGTGATAAAGTCCACGCTGTTTGCACCATCACGCCAGAAATTGGCGGCGGTTAAGCCCAGAGCGGTGTTCTGCACGGACTGGACCACGGCCGTGTTCGTCAGGATTCTGATCGGCGGATTCGACGCGTAACTGCTGACCTCTGCCGTGGAAAAATTCGGCAGCAAAACGTAAGCGTAAGTTGCGCCGACCGGATTTGCGCCATGGTCCAGCCACAGCGTGAGATAATTTCGGGTGGATTGGCTCGTGCTGTAGCCAGCACCGATATCCGACTGGCTGCCCGTGCGGGCTTCACGGAGGCCATTGAGAGAAACCGGATCGGGAAAGTAATAGCCGATGTCATCCCCGGCAAAGCTGCCGGCCAGATGCGCCCAACTGACGTTCGTCAGGTTCGCGGCCCATCCCAGCACGGCGGGCATGGGCGCGCCATTGACCGTGAATGCATTGGTGGAAGACGTATGCAGATTGCGGTTTTCGATCACCGTTTCGATATTCCGATTGTCGCTGCTATTGATGCCAGCACCGAGGCAGATGGTTTCCCGGTCAAACATGAACCACGATTTGGTCGCCGCCAGCGAGTTGCCATAGCTCTTCAATTGCATTCCCGCCGAACCATAACCGTCCAAAGTCACGCCACCCACCCACGCGTTGGTGCTCAGATAGCTCGATCCCGAACCGTCGGCCCGACTCTGCCCGGCGTCCACCGTGGTGCCCGGCATTCGATACGGATCGACGGTGAACCAAAAGTTGTCCGAGTATTGCCGCAAATCGCCATTGTAGAGATAAGTCATTCCATCCCCGGTGAACCAGCCGTGCAGGTTCACATCGGAAATGACTTCAAAGTTGGCGATGCGCTTGGACGACATCGCGAGGCCCAAGCCCCAACCGGGTCGCAGATGCACCACCCGGTCCATGCAGGCAAACGTGTAATGCCCCAACAACTCGTCCCGTGGCGTCACCGTGGGGTCGCTCATCAACTGCCCGGCGGCGGTCATCAACGGCAACGGCGCGTAGCTGACAAAACCAATACTGGTATCGGCCTGTGCCCAGTATTTTACCAGCGCGCGCATCCGGGCAGCATCCGCCAGCGGAGCGAACTGGGAGATTTGCAGAACGGTCTGCATCATCCATTGGCCGGAAATGTG
>JBQCEJ010000620.1:0-4361 GCA_051960355.1 Verrucomicrobiota bacterium
GCTTCGTTCATGTCGTTGAAGGCGTTTAAATAAACCGCCACGGCTTCGTGCGGGAACTGCGCCAGCAACGCATCCACCGCTCCGCGCAGTTTGGCGTCATCCACCGATTCCGGCAGGTTTTCTACGACACCCTCCTCGTTGGGAATTTCGAGCGTGTTAAGAAAAGTTGTGAGCATGGCGCGGTATTTTTTTACCAGCCAGGTGCGAATCAGGTTGCCGGAAATCATTTCCAGTGCGGGCTTGCCGAGCATGGAAATCATCGTGGCGTGGCGCTGCGGTTTCGGCTGGCGCTCCATGAAAACCAGGCGCACATGACGTGCTTCCGCCACGGCGTTCAGGGTTGCGCGATAGGTGGGTTTGTCGGTTTCCGCAGTGAAAGTGACAATCTCGTTGGCGAGTGTCGGAGACATGAAGCCAAACAATTCGTGTGCAGTAAGCATCTTGATTCAGGGTTGTATGCCGCGTTCGGTGCCCGGGTTTGTGAGCTATCCAATCGTCGTAAGCGTGATTCTATTTTTATTGGCCAGCCGTTCGCAAGTCTCCTGTTCGAGCAGCAGGGTTTTCCCGGCTTCCAGGGCGAGAACCGAAATGCGCGCGCTGGCGCAGGTTTCCAGCGTCTGCGGTCCAATGCACGGAATGTCAAAGCGCATATCGTGATTCAGCTTGGCAACTTTGACGGCCACCGCGCCGCCATCTTTTCCCGCCAACTCGCCGCCACGAGCCAGGCATTTGTCCGTGCCTTCAAAACCTTCCACGGCCAATACCGTGCCGCCCTTGACCACGGCGATCTGTCCGATTTCCAAGCGCGAAACTTCCTTCGCCAGGCGAAAGCCAAACTCAACGTCCGTTCGCTGATCTGAGGACAATTTCGGGCCAAGCTGAAACCCGCTGGCGGGCATCAGCGGCTTGAGCCAGGGCGTCGCCTCGATCAAGGTCACGCCGTCCTTTTGCAGCTCATTGGCAATGCCGCCAAAAATCGTGTGCGCATTTTTTTCCTTCAAGCGCAGCAGCAACGCCATCGCACGTAGATCCGGGCGAAGATCGAACAGGTTCTTGGGCGCGATTTGCCCGACCATGACGCATTGTGTAATGCCGCGATCGGTGAATGCGGAAATCAGCTTCGAGAGTTGGCCGACGCGCAGCCAAACGATTTCGTCCACCAGCGAGGCCAGTGCGGGATCGGTTTCGCCTTCGAAGCCGACGACGACGAGGCGACGAACGCCAGCGGCGCGGGCTTGTCGGGCAAACAACAGCGGCAGCGCACGGTTGCCGGCAATGATGCCCAATGATTCTGGATTTGAACTCACGCGCGGGACGTTACCGGTTTCAACGGCTCGTTCGCAATCCAAAGCTGGGTATGGCGTTTCACAACGTTCGAAGAATTGTGAGTGGGTATTCTCCCCATAGGAATTGTCCCCCCGCGTCCTAGCGTACTTCATGAAAACTATACCAACTTTTGTTCACGGTATCTTCGATTACATCGTGGGTATCGTTTTGCTGGTGGCTCCCAACTTGTTCGGCTTTGCCGATATGGGCGGGCCAGCCGTAATGATTCCCCGCGTTCTGGGTGTGTTGATTCTGGTGCAAGCTCTCATGACGAATTACGAGTTGGGGCTTATCCGAGTCATCCCGATGAAACTGCATCTCGCGGTTGATTATTTCCTAACCCTCTTCCTGGCGGTCTCTCCGTGGTTGTTTGGGTTTTATGCCGAACCCAAACACGTCTGGATGCCGCACTTGGTTGTGGGCATTTGCGCATTCGTCTTGGCGTTAATGACAGAAACGGTCCCGCACGAAAGGGCGATAGGAACCGGAACCCGAGCGGCGCACTGATGGAAATTTAGGCCGGAGCAGTTCCGGCTGCTGGTGGTGGGGAGAAATTGGGGAAGGAAGGCGCGGATCGCATAATCCGCGCCTTCGCTTTTTCATAGCCGCGGAGCCAGCGCTTTCGGAGAAGGAATCTGGTCCGCGATTTCTTCCGCCGGATAGGTCCAGATCTCCGCCAGCGTGGGATGATAATGCGGCATAGCGGCCAATTCGTGAACGGTCATGCGCTTGGCCATCGCGGCAACGATCTCGTGAATCAGTTCGCCACCCATCCATCCCACGCAACTGCCCCCGATGATTTCACCCGTTTGCGGATCGGCCAGCAGTTTCACAAAGCCGTCTTTGGCGTCCATGATCAGCGATTTGCCGTGATCGTCGAAGGGATAGCTAGCCACCAGATAAGGGATATTCCGCACATGCGCCCGTTTCTCGGTCAAACCGACCGAAGCAATCTGCGGATCGGTGAAAGCCACTTCCGTGATCAGGCGATAATCCATCTCCTTCGGCCGATCTGGATGCGCGATGTTGTGGCCCGCGACTTCCCCGTGTTGCACCGCGATGTGAACAATCTCGTGCAACCCAGTGCAATCGCCCGCCGCGTAAATGTGCGGTGCCGACGTTTGCATTTGTAAATTCGTTTTAATCCGACCGTATTCCAGTTGCACGCCCGCGGCATCCAGGCCGAGGCTCGAGATCTGGGGAACACGTCCAAGCGCATAAAAAATTTCGTCCGCCAGAGCGCGCTTGGTTTCACCTTCGTGCTGGAAAAAAACCTCCTTGGAACCGCCGAGCCGACGGGCATTCGTCAGCTTGGTGTCAGTGAAAACCGTGATTCCCTGCCGACGGAAAACCGTTTCAACCACCTTCGCAGCGTCCGAATCCATTTCGTGCAGAACGTGCGGACTGCGTTGAATCACGGTCGTCTTGACTCCGAACCGCGAGAAGAACTGCGCGAACTCAAGGGCCACCGCGCCGCCGCCCAGCACGATAATCGAACGCGGCAATCGCGTCAGCTTCAAGGCGGAATCGCTCGTGAGGCAGTCCAGTTCGTTCAGCTCCGGCAGCGGCGAAGGCGCGAGAGTCGAACCGGTGGAAATGACAAAGTTCGCGGCGGTCAGACGGCTTCCATTGCTCAACTCCAGCGTGTGCGAATCGGCGAAACGCGCGTTGGCACGAATAAATTTGAATTTCCCGCCGTTAAGCTGCTGAGTCCGGTAATCGGCAAAATCTTTAATCAATGCGTCCTTGCGCGCCATGACTTTGGCAAAGTCGAACGTCACGCCTTCCGTGCGAATGCCAAACGCCTCGGGGTGGCTGACCAGATGCATGACTTCAGCCGCGTGCAGCAGCGCCTTGGTCGGCATGCAACCGCGCAAGATGCAAAGCCCGCCGACTTCTTCGCCGCCTTCGATCACGACCGTCTTCAAGCCCTGGCCGGCCGTGGTTCGGGCTGCGGCATAACCGCCACTGCCTCCGCCGATGATCGCCACATCAAAATCGTAAACTGCTTTCGAACTCATGCGCTGGAGCATGACCCAGCAACCGGAACGTGACAAGACGGCAACGGGGCAAACAGGTGCATCCTGACACTGCCCCGGTTCCCATTGCAGGAGGAGCGCGGCGTTTACGCCGCTTCAATGTGCGCAAACCCGCAGGGCAATGATTTCACACAATCAGAATGCGCATTGAAGCGACCTAAAGGTCGCGCTCCGGGGGCAGTGTCAGGACGCACCCTGGGCAAACTGAAGCGCAAATCTCGTCTATCCAGCGGCTGAGTTAGCCGATAAAATCGTGTGAAGTTAATCCGTTGCATGAACCTGAAATTACCACTCATCGATTCGCTCCCACCCCGCGAGCGCAAGCTCGCCCGCTGGAGCCTTGGATTGCTGCTCGCTTATTCCCTGATCGGATTCTTGATCCTGCCGCCGATTATCCGGGCCGTCGCGACGAAACAGCTTGCCAAGCAACTCGGCCGCGATGTCTCAATCACGGCGGTCCGAATCAATCCGTTCACTTTCTCCGCCACCATCCGCGGGTTCCTCATCAAGGATCGCGACGGCAACGCCTTCGTCTCCTGGGATCGCGTTTATGTGAATGTTCAGCTCTCGTCCTTCCTCGGCCACGCCTGGAACTTCAAAGAGGTCAGCACGAGCAAACCTTACGTCCGGGTTCAAATGTACAAAGATGGCACGTTCAATTTCTCCGATCTGGTGGCGCGTTTTTCAACCAACGCTCCAACCAAGCCTGAACCTTCCAAGCCGCTGGCCTTGCGGATTGATCACCTGCAAATCTCCGGAGCCGAGGCGTCGGTCGAAGATCTCACGCGACAGACCATTTTCCGGCGCGTGATTGGTCCCATCGATGTCGCGCTGGAGAACTTTCGTACCGATCCCAGCAACAAAAATCCTTACTCGTTTGCCGGCACAACCGATGCCGGTGAGAAATTTTCCTGGAGCGGGTTCTTCTATCTCGCCCCCTTGCGATCGGAAGGCGAATTTGCGCTGGAGAATCTTTCGCTGAACAAATACGCGCCG
>JBQCEJ010000621.1:0-11786 GCA_051960355.1 Verrucomicrobiota bacterium
GTCTCGGTCGAAAACCGCTGCTGGTGATCGGCGCCAGCGGAATGGCAATTTCACTCCTGACCTGCGCCTGGGCCTTTCACAATTCCACATACCAAATCACCGAAAAATCCTACGCACTGCTCGAGACCGGCAAAGTGCCGGGCGACCTGATCGCCGATTTGAAATCGGCGGAGAAGAAAGTTTTCACGACGGACAAAGCCTTCACCGCCGATCTGGCTGATCGGTTCGGAGCGGAACGGGTCAAACCGCATCAGGAAGCGCTCGTCACCGCTGGTTTGAGCATCCGCGCCTCGCTCGTGCTGTATGCGATCATCGGATTTGTGGCTTCGTTCGCGATCTCCCTCGGGCCGGTGATGTGGGTGCTGCTCTCAGAAATTTTTCCCAACCAATATCGCGGCGCCGCCATTTCGCTGGTCGGCTTTTGGAATTCCGTGGTGAGCGCGACCGTTACCATGATTTTTCCGTGGGAACTGTCCACGTTCGGCACGGCGGGAACCTTTCTTGGCTACGGATTGTTCGCCGTGGCGGCGTTGATTTTCGTGTTGCTGTTCATTCCAGAAACCAAGGGCAAGACGCTGGAGGAATTGGAAACAACCTTGCTGCGCGCTGAAGCGCCACGCATCGCGCCCGTGGCCGTCACCGGAGCAAAACTATGAAACACTTTTCCCGTAGTTTGAAAAATTTCAGCCTCGTCGCGCTCACAGTCGCGCTTCCAGCCAGCAGCATCAGCCCAGCCATCGCTCAAACACCTTCGCCGAGCGGCCCGGCCAAAGTTGAGGTTCGCCATCACGATGATCGCTTTCAACTGTTCGTGAACGGCCAGCCGTTTTACATCAAAGGTGCGGGCATCGAACTGGGTTCGCCGGAAGAACTTCGCAAAAGCGGCGGCAATTCCTTTCGCACCTGGAGCACCCAAAACGGTCGCGACACCGGCAAACAGGTTTTGGATCGCGCCCTCACGAACGGACTCTATGTCGCGATGGGACTCGACGTGGATCACGAACGCCGCGGGTTTGATTACGACGATACCAATGCGGTTGCCCGGCAGTTTGAATTGCTGAAATCCCAGGTACTGCAATACCGGAATCATCCGGCCCTGCTGCTTTGGGTGGTCGGCAATGAATTGAACTTTGAGAAAAATCCAAAGGTCTGGGACGCCGTCAATGATCTCTCAAAAATGATTCATGAACTGGATCCCAATCACCCGACCACAACGCCCTTGGCGGGCTTCCAACCGGAGACCGTGAAGCGTGTCCGCAGCCGCGCGGCGGATCTGGATTTCATCTCCTTCCAGATGTACAGCGACATTGCCAACCTGCCGAAATATCTTCGCGCCGCCGCCTGGGACAAGCCTTACATCGTCACGGAATGGGGCGCCACCGGGCATTGGGAATGCGGCAAAACGGCCTGGGGCGCGCCGCTCGAAAACGACAGCACGACCAAAGCCGATCTCTACCAGAAACGTTTCCGGACGGTAATTGAATCCGACCAAAAGCTTTGCTTGGGCTCGTATGTTTTTCTCTGGGGAAACAAACAGGAACGCACGCCGACGTGGTACGGAATGTTTTTAAACTCCGGGGAAGAAACTGCACCGGTGGATGTCATGCGCTTCGTCTGGACCGGCAGTTGGCCGGCCAATCGCAGTCCGCGGCTGGAAGGCGCCTGGCTCGATGGCAAGACCGCCGCGCAGAGCGTTCGCCTGCGCTCTGGACAAACCTATACCGCCCGCGTGGCCGCCACAGATCCCGATGGCGATGCGCTGACGTTCCGCTGGGAGGTCATGGAAGAAAGCACGGAAACCAAAATTGGCGGCGATGCCGAGAGCCAGCCCGCGAAGGTTCCGAACGCGATCGCGAATCCGAGCTCGAAGGAGATTTCACTGCAAGCTCCGGAAAAAGCCGGCGCCTACCGCGTGTTCGCCTACGTCTTTGACGGCCAGGGACACGCGGCTCACGTGAATATTCCCTTCTACGTGGAGGATTCCATTCCGAATCAACAGGCCGCAGCAACTATCAGCAAACCCTGAACATCATGAACCGTGCTGAGAACCTTTCGCCGGGCGCAAATCCTCTCATTGCAGGCACTGCGCAAAAGCCAATCGCGCCCTCCGGTCTGCTGAGCTTCAAAGAGAAACTTGGTTACGGGTTGGGCGATACCGCATCGCATTTCGTCTGGGACATGGTCGGTTTTTGGCTGCTGTTTTTTTACACCGACGTTTACAAAATTCCGGCGGCAGCGGCGGGAACGATCATGTTGGTCGCGCGATTCTGGGACATGGCGATTGATCCGGTGGTTGGGATTGTTTCCGATCGCACGCAAACCCGCTGGGGCAAGTTCCGCCCGTATATTCTGTTCGGCGCGATTCCTTATGCGGTGCTCTCGATCCTGACGTTTACCACGCCGGATTTGGGTGAGACGGGCAAAATCCTGTACGCCGGTGCCACTTATGTGCTGCTGATGACGGCTTACGCCGCGGTGAATCTGCCCTACTCTTCGTTGGCAGCCGTGATGAGCGCGGACACGTATGAACGCGCCGGGCTCAACACCTATCGCTTCATCTGCGCGTTTACCGGGCAATTCGTCGTCACGGGATTGGCGCTGACGCTGGCGAAGTATTTTGGCAAGGGCGATAAGGCTCTTGGCTTTCAGCACACGGTGATTCTGTTTGGATTCCTGAGCGTGGTTTTCTTTTTCATCACGTTCATGACCACGAAGGAACGCGTTCGACCTTCCACCGCGCTGCCAAGTTCGCTCAGGGAAGATCTGAAAAATCTCTTTAAAAATCGGCCGTGGCTCATCCTGGCAAGCGTCGGAATCATCTCCTTCATCATGTTCGCGATGCAAAATGCGGCGATCGCGTATTACTTCAAATATTACATCGGCCGTGAAGACAGCGTGCAGTTGTTCAATGTGGTGGGCACGATCGCGCTGATCATCGCGCTGCCGCTTTCCAAGCCGCTGGCCAAGGCGTTCGGCAACCGGAATGTGTTCATTGCCAGCTCACTGGTTTCCGGCCTGTTCTTCATTTCCCTTTACCTGCCCGGACAGAACAACATCGTCGCCATCTACACGCTGAACATTCTTGCGAAAATGGCGTACGCGCCGGCCGTGCCGCTGCTCTGGACCATGATTGCCGACTCGTCCGACTATTCAGAATGGAAAAGCGGCCGACGCGCCACCGGACTCTATTTTTCCGCCGCAACGTTTGCGCAGAAAGCCGGCTGGGGCATTGGCGCGGCGATCGCCGGTTGGCTGCTGACGGTCTTCCATTACGTCCCCAATGCCATCCAAACCGATTCCGCGCTGCTCGGCATCAAGCTGCTCGTCTCGGTCATCCCCGGAGTTCTCTACATGTCCTGCGCGGTGTTCATGTTCTTCTACACGATTGATGCCGCAACCACGGAACGGATGAAGGTGGATTTGGAAGCGCGGCGAGCGCAGGTCACGTAAGGAAACCGTTTACCTCTTGGAATACGCAATTGTGATTGACACTTTTTCCGTTGTGTAGTATTCCCTACTACGCTTCAAGCAAATAATCCCACTAACAACAACAAACCATCCGGCAAATATATGAGAAATCGGATCATAAACACAGCCCTGACGGCTCTTGGAGTCATGGCGCTGTTCAGCGCAACCCTAAACACAAATGCGGCGACGGTGACTGTCGATCCCGGGGCGACTTGGCTCGGTTTCATGAACGTCTCTGACCTGCCAGCCAACGGCGGCGCTTACATGTTTGGCTCAAGCTGGGGAACAGCCGACCTGAACGCGAGTTTTTCGGGCATTAACCTGACGCTCACACCCAACACTAGCATATCGAGGGATATTGCTCTTACCGACACCTATTGGTGGACTGCAGGCGGCGAAGGCAACAAAACGATGGCGGCCAGCATGTATGTGGAAAACGACACGTTGGCGGGCCAGACGGTAAACTTCGTCGGCAGCGTCTTGTCTTACACACTCGTGAGCCCGTACACCTCCGTAGCCTTCATCAAAGACTTCGCTCCGGATTACTCGTCCTTCAACGTGACCACCGCCTCGCTGGCTGACGGCGATTTCAATATCAGCCTCGTCACTGGTGCGGGCCGGCACATTCAATACGGGTTTGAAACCGTCGGCCCGAACGCCCGCTTGGACGAGGTCGCCGGTTTCGGTTCCGCCCAAGTCACCGCCGCGCCCGTTCCCGAACCTTCCGTCTTTGCACTTGCCGGCCTCGGGATGTCCGCACTGTTGCTGTTCCGTCGCCGGAACTAACCCTAACTGTTTCGCTCCACTTCCGCCGGTGCATCAGACATCGGCGGAAGTTTTTAGTCTCCAGCTCGCCCACCACGCCACTCCTGATCCATGGCAACACCACTGCACCTCGGAAAAAGTCCCCTCCGCACCAACGGCAATCCTGTCCAGGGAAACCAAGTCACTCTCAACGGCGAGAAGTTCTACCAGATCGCCAACTACGATCGGATGCGGCCGTTTTTCATGACGATCGTCAGCGATGCGGACCATTGGTTGTTCATCTCCAGCAATGGCGGGCTGAGTGCCGGTCGGCGCGACGCCAACCTGGCGCTGTTTCCCTACTACACCGACGACAAGATTCGCGACATGGCCGATGTCACCGGCAGCAAAACGTTGCTGCGCGTCCGCCGTGGCAGCCGCACGCATTTGTGGGAACCCTTTTCCGACCGCGCCCAAGGCATCTATAGCATTCAGCGGAATCTCTACAAAAATTTCTGGGGCAACCAATTGATCTTCGAGGAAACCAACGAAGACCTGGCCCTTACCTTTCGCTACGGCTGGTTCAACAGCCAGCAATTCGGTTTCGTCCGGCGCGCTTGGCTCAGCTATTCCGGCAAGACCCGCGCCCGTATCGAATTGCTCGATGGCATTCAGAACCTGATGCCGTGCGGTGTTGGCAGCCAGTTCAACCTCGAATACAGCACGCTGCTCGACGCCTATAAGAAAAGTGAACTCCTGCCAGAAACCGGTCTTGGGCTTTTCCGTCTCAGCGCAATTCCCGTCGATCGCCCGGAACCGGCTGAAGCGTTGCGAACCACTGTCGCCTGGTCGCTCGGACTCAAACGCCAGATCACGCTGCTCTCGTCCGTGCAACTCCATCGCTTCCGCACAGGGCAACGGCTCCAGCCCGAGACCGAGGTGCGGGCCGAGCGCGGCGCGTATTTCCTTCAGGCGACACTGCAACTTCCACCCGGCAAAACGGCGGATTGGCTGCTCGTTGCCGACGTGAATCAAAGCGCGTCCGATGTCGCCCGTCTCAACCATCTGCTCCGCCAACCGGCGTCACTGCGCCAGCGCGTTCTGGACGATGTGCAACGCGGCACGGAAGAATTGCAACGCATTGTGGCCACGGCGGACGGCTTGCAGGGAACCGCGCGTTCGCTCGGCTGCGTCCGGCATTACAGCAACACACTGTTCAACATCATGCGCGGCGGCGTCTTTCACGACGGCTACAAACTCGCTGCGCACGACCTGCTCGCTTTTGTGCAAAATGCGAATGCGGAAATCGCTGCGCGCCACGCGGCGTTTTTCCGTCGGCTTCCCAAAACGGTTCTCTACGGCCGCATGGTCGCCGCCGCGACGGAAGCCGGTGATCCGCAGCTCGAACGCATTTGCCGCGAATATCTGCCGCTCACCTTCAGCCGCCGTCATGGCGATCCGAGCCGCCCTTGGAATCGCTTTTCCATCACCACGCGCAATGCCGATGGATCGCGCAGCCTCCATTACGAAGGCAATTGGCGCGACATTTTCCAGAATTGGGAAGCGCTGGCGGTTTCGTTCCCAGGCTACACGTCGGGCATGATCTGCCGGTTTCTCAACGCCTCAACTGCGGACGGGTACAATCCCTATCGCATCACGCGCCAGGGCATCGATTGGGAGGTCGTGGACCCGCATGATCCATGGTCCTACATCGGATATTGGGGCGATCACCAGATCATTTACCTGCTCAAACTTCTGGAACATCTGGAGCGTCACGAACCCGGTGAATTGCGCCGTCTGCTCACGCGGGAAATTTTTGCCTATGCCAACGTCCCTTATCGAATCAAGCCCTACGAAAGCCTCCTGACCAATCCCAAGGACACGGTGGTTTTCGATCAGCACCTTGAAAAACTCGTGCTGCAACGCGTGCATTCCAAAGGCGCCGACGGCAAGCTCGTCTGGGAAAAGCACGGACCGGTCCGACTCGTGAACCTGGCGGAAAAACTCCTCGTCCCGCTGCTCGCAAAATTGTCCAACTTCGTCCCGGGCGCGGGCATCTGGCTCAACACCCAACGCCCGGAATGGAATGACGCCAATAACGCCCTTGTGGGCAACGGCACTTCCATGGTCACGCTCTATTACCTGCGCCGTTATCTCGACTTCTGCCAGGAACTCTTTCGCGCGAGCGCCGACCAGAACTTCAGCCTCTCGGGTGAGGTCGCCGGATTTCTCGCCGCGTTGGCCGAAATCCTGAAGCGACATCGCGCAGTGTTGACCGGCGCTATTTCCGACGCCCAACGCAAACGCATTCTCGATGAACTCGGCCGCGCCGGCAGCGACTATCGCGAGCAGCTTTACTCCAAGGGATTCTCACAGCCCATGGCGTCGATCAACGGCCAGCAACTGCTCGACTTCTTCGCCTCTGCAGCGGAGTGGACGAATCATTCCATTCACGCCAACCAGCGATCCGACGGACTCTATCATTCCTACAATCTTATCCGGCTCGAAGACGGAAAGTCCGTTCCCATCCGGCGGCTGTACGAAATGCTGGAGGGCCAGGTCGCCGCGCTCAGCTCAGGCCATCTTTCCGCTGAAGAATCGTTGACGCTGCTGGCCGCGCTCAAACGCAGCCCCATGTATCGGGCCGATCAACACAGCTACCTGCTTTATCCGGATCGTCGGCTGGCGGCCTTTGTCGAAAAAAACAATCTCCCACCCAAGCAACTCCGCCACTCGGCGTTGCTGAAGAAGCTTCTGGCCGATGGCAACCGGCAACTCGTCGAACGCGATATCGCCGGGAAGGTTCATTTCAATTCCACGATTACGAACGGACGCGATGTCCGGCGCATTCTCGACGCGCTGCCCAGCGAGCGTTACGGCCGACTCGTGAAACGCGAAGGCGCGCTCGTCCTGGATATCTTTGAAAAGCTGTTCGATCACGAATCGTTCACCGGCCGCTCCGGCACTTTTTTTGGTTACGAAGGCTTGGGTTCGATTTATTGGCACATGGTTTCCAAACTGTTGCTCGCCGTGCAGGAAACGTATTTCCGCGCGACGAACGCAGGCGCGGCGAAAGACGTCGTGAGCGGATTAGCCGCGTGGTACTACGACATCCGCGCGGGCATTGGCGATTACAAGACGCCGGATGTTTACGGTGCGTTCCCGATGGATCCCTATTCTCACACGCCGGGCCATGCGGGCGCGCGTCAACCCGGACTTACCGGGCAGGTCAAGGAAGACGTGCTCTGTCGCCTGGGCGAACTCGGGGTCGTTGTTGAAGGTGGAAGAATTCACTTCCGTCCCACGCTCCTGCGAGCGGAGGAATTCGTCAGCGAGCGAACTGAATTCATTTACTACGACACCGCCGGATTGAGACAGCAGCTGATCCTCCAGCCCGGCGAACTGGCTTTTACGTTTTGCCAGGTGCCAATCGTTTATCGCGATTCCAAAAACACGGCCCTGACGATTTTCGGATCGAAGACCGCCCAACACCACTCCGGCCCGCTGCGATTGGATGCGGCGACGAGTCAGGAAATGTTTGCGCGCACCGGCAAGGTCACGCGGATCGAGATTACCCACACTTTCTTAGCCGACGCGGTGCCTCTTCAGAAAACTTCCCGCAAAACCAAACAACCCAAAAACTCATGAAGACCACACAAAAAACCCGCGGTTTCAGGCTCCTTCCGTCCTCTCAGCGACGGCGCAGCGCTTGGCTCATTCCGACACTCTTCGCGTTGGCCGCCATAAACGCGTCGGCGGACACGACGGCTTACGAACCCTTTGATTACACATTGGGAACGTTTGCCAACGCCACGCCCGCGACCGGTAGTGGGTTCACTGGCAACTGGACCGTGGCCAACACGCCCAGCATCGTTGCGGGTCTGACTTATCCCAATCTTCCCACAACCGCCAACGCCTACCAACACAGCGCCACCGCCAGCCGGACGAGCGTAAGCTTCGCGACGCCGCTCTCCAGCGGCACGGAATATCTGAGCTTCCTCATGAAGGGCAGCGGCAATTCCGGCGGCGATACCGTCGGCATTTTTCTCCCGGGCGACAATGTCACCAGCCTCTTCGCCGGATTTCGCACGCCTTACTCGGGCTCGGAAACCGGGTTTGGCTTGGGCTCAGTCAGCAGCAGCGGCCTTGGCGGCGCAACGCCCTTGGGCAGCGCCGTCAACATTAGCAACACCGCCACGAACTTCTTCGTGATACGTATTGATTTCAACACCTCGGGCGCGAATGACACGGTGAGGCTTTGGATCAATCCGCCGGCGGGCACCAATTCACCCGGAGTCACGGCCGATGTGACGGTCAGCACCTACGATGTTGGAACGATCTCCGGATTCGGCTTCAACATTCTCGGCGGCTATTCGCCGAAGATTGACGAGTTTCGCCGCGGCAGCACTTACGGCGATGTCGCCGGCGCCGGGAGCACTCCCAACACCGCCACGAACGAAACCACCGTGGCGATCTCGCCGGTGGTCGGCAAGCAGGTGAGTTGGACGGCCTACAGCACGAACACTTATCAGGTCCAGAAATCGAGCGACAACAGCACCTGGACCAATCTGGGAAGCGTGATCAACGGAACCGCCGTCACCTCGCTGTATGACAGCCCGTTCGCCCCCTATTATCAGGTGCTCGAACAGACCTTCGGCGGCGCTGGTCCCGACGACATGGTCAACGGCAGTTTCGAAATCACCGCTGAAAACAACTCCGGCGCCGCCAGCTGGACTTCCAGCGCAAACACGCCTTACGAGAGCGTCTGGGTGACCAATCAATACGGATCGTTGACTCCGGTCAGCGGTGCCAACCTGCTGTTCATGGAGGGAGCAACCGCCGCCGCCGCCCCAACAGCGCCCAACACGTATCTGGTCACGGACTGGTTTCCAGTCACCGGCGGCTTGCCTTACAACGTGAAATTCAGCGCCGCCAATCCGGTGAAAATCGGTGGCGCCAACCCGCAGTTTCGCGTGCGTTTTTATGACGCGGGCAATGCGTTTCTATCCGAACAGTGGCGAAGCTTCGCCTCCGCCGACAGCACCTGGACGCAGTTCGACGTTACGAACACCGCTCCGGCGAATGCCGCGTTCATGGAACTCTTCTTCATCCAGGCAGTCGGCGCTGGTGCCAGTTGGGATTGGGTCACGTTGATCGACAACATCACGGTCAACGCACTCTCCACCGTCGGACCCGTTAATGTAGTTACGCCCACGGTTCATTCCGGCGTCTCCTTCGCCGCCACAGTGCAGACGAACGGATTCCTCGCCAACGATGCCACCGGCACGGTCACGTTCCAAACCAACGCGGTGCAACTCAGCGTCAACGGCGTTTCCTTCGGCACGGGCAGCAGCGCCAACGCCATTCTCCTTCCGCCTTACACAGTGACGGCCATTTACTCGGGCGACAGCACTTATCTTCCCAGCACCAACACGCTGACGGTGAACACGACCGCTGTCACGGTGCAGTTGAGCAATCTCAGTCAGGCGTATGACGGCACGCCCAAAAGCGTGACGGTGACAACCGCGCCTGAAGGCTTTCCAGTCCAATTGACCTACGACGGTTCGCCAAACGCGCCTGTGGAGGTGGGAACGTATGAAGTGATTGGCACGGTGCTGGACAACGATTATCAAGGCAGCGCCACGAACAACCTCGTCATCGTCGGTGACGTGATCGTTTACACGCCGACGAACATCACCACGAGCGTCTCTGGCAACCAGCTCACAATCCAATGGCCAGAATCACATCTCGGCTGGACTCTGCAGTCGCAGACCAACGGATTGAATGTGGGAATCACAACCAACTGGGTGGACGTGCCCGGCAGCGAATCGAGCACGGAAGCGGTCATTGAGATCGATCCAACTCATCCGACCGTGTTCTTCCGCCTGCGTTCGCCGTAGGCTGACTTTAAAAGTTTGATGTTGGACCGAGGAGCCGGTTCCGAGTGGACCGGCTCCTTTTCCAGTCAGCAGCGGTGAAGCTTTTGCGTGAATTCGCCCAGCACTCATCGCTTTTTAATTTTATCGTAAACTGCACACTTATGAAGCCGCCCCAAGCGAGAGCTAATTTCACGCATCAAAAAACTCTTCACCGCGCCTTGCCCCAACTCGCCGCAGCCGGCTTGCTGCTTATGGCCAATCTGTCCGAGGCGCAAGTTGCCGTGCCTGTGGGCGGCGGCTCGTATGCTTCGAGCCTTCCACCCTCAGTGCAATGGCAGGGCGGTTATTACTCGATGACCCCGCAGCAGGTCGTGACGCAATACTCCGTTTTGCACCTGGCCGCGACTGCGACCAATCGCCCGCTCCCCAGCAATCAATGGTGGACCGATCTGCTCGTCGGCGATCGTTCGTATCAAGCCGCCGCCAACACGCCGCGCACCATTGTTCAGGACGCGTTCGGCGGTCAACTCTGGGCGTATCCGAGCATGATCAACCCCGAGTCCTTTGGATTGATCTCTATTTTCCCAATACCTGGGTGCCGTCGTCCACCACGCAACCGTGGATTCCGCAAGGCGCGTTCAACACCGGTCCCGCGCTGCAAATCTCGGGTGGCGTGCCGCTGACGGTCGGAGCGAATGACACGTTGATCGTCAATTTCGAGGGCACTAATTATCCCTCCGGCTGGACCACCAACGGCAGCGCCTTCGGCACCGGACCGATTCTTGGCGGCAGTTGGCCGGGTGGACAATCCCCCGCCGTTCAAGGTTTCATAGGCAACGGGTGTGTGAACACGTATCGCGGCAGCGATTCGCCCACGGGCACGCTGAATTCGGCGACGTTCACCATCGATCGCCATTTCATTCACCTGCTCGTGGGCGGCGGCAACAACACCAATCTCACGGCCGTTCGCCTGTTGGTCGGAACGAACATCGTCCGTGTCGCCACCGGCCAGCAAAGCGGCACGCTCGCCTGGAATACGTGGGATGTCTCCGCGCTCGCCGGCCAAACCGCCAGCATTCAAATCGTGGATTTGTCGAGCGGCAGTTGGGGATTTATCCTGTGCGATTTCATCGTGGCCAGCGACGACGGCAGCAGTCCGGCCGCGCGTTACACCGACAGTTTTCTCGCGATGAAATCCGAGGTGACCGACTGGAGCGATTGGGGCGTGCAGTTTGGAATGCCGGATGCCCAGGGCCGACGACTCGATGTCACGCTGGCGCGCGGCGTGCCGTTTGTCTGGACGCGATGCACCGGAGTGAACCCGCGCATTCATCTCGGCGCGAGCACGACGCTTTATGATTTGAACGGAGCGGCGATTGCGCGAACCAACAACGTCAGCTTTGTGGCCGCCGCGTTTGCCTTTGATTATCAGGGGCGCAGCTTTGGCGTTTTTGCGCCGGACAACACCTCGTTCCTTGTTTCCGGCAACTTCGTGGAAGCGCAATTGAGCGGTACGAACAATTATCTCGTTTACGGACTGCTGCCGACGCGAAACCAAATCAGCGAGTTCGCCCAGTATGCTTATGCGCGCGTCACCACTACGACCTACGCGTGGACGCACGACGTCACGAATGGTCTGATCGCCACGACCTGGAAGCTCGCGACCGCCCCGCTCAAAGGCACGGAAACCAACAC
>JBQCEJ010000622.1:0-3826 GCA_051960355.1 Verrucomicrobiota bacterium
GGATCTGCGTGGTGTGGAACCCGCTGGTATTGCCATAGGTCAACGACAGAATCCCCAGGCTGGCATCCACGATGTTGTTCGGAGATCCGAAGGGGCCGGAACTCCCGGTGGCATCGGCATTAAGGAACAGAACATCGTTGGTCAAAGGAGTGCCGCCAGCCCAATTGCCGGAAGTGGACCAGTTGTCGTTGCCGCCCGCCCCGCTCCAGGTCGCGGAAACAGGAACCGTAATAGGAAGTTGTGTGACCACGAGATTATCGAAGGCGTAATCAATGTTCACGGTCGTCGAGAACGTGCCAAAACCGACCGTCCCAAGGCCGGTGCTGGGAGTGGCGGAGGGGTTGATTCCACCGCTGGCCACCAACGACCCATCCAGCCAATAATCCACCGAGTAGGCCGCCAAAACGTGCGGCTGACTGTCCGGACCCGTGTAATTCGCGGTGTAGAGCTGGGAATGGTTCACGAACATGCTCAGGTTGTGTCCGGTATTGACGGTGAGTGTCGTGGTGTAAGCGGTCGTGCTTGCGCCCACAATGATTCTCATTTGCGCGTTATCATAGAGACGCACCAGGCCATGGAAACTTGCCGTAGCCGAGGCACTGGCATTGTAGTCCAGCACGCCGAGCTGCATGTAAGTAGATCCTGTTCCCGCCGCGCTCAGCGGGGCAAACGAAACGTCGAACCGAACCGCCTCCACCACGGAACCCGAGTTGGGGACGAAGTTCACCCGATAGGACTCACCGCCACTGGCGGACTTGTCCACGAACTCGATTCCTCTTCCTGTTCCCGCATGATTCAGCGGCTGGTCAATCACATACACAAAATTCGTTGAGGTGTTGCCCGAAACCGTTCCCACCGATGGCTGACTGCCCACCGTGTCGGAATCATAGTTGACGGTGATCAACTGCGAATAACCCGTCAGGGTCACCAGGTACGTCAGAATGAAAGCACAGCAACCGGTTTTTAGGTTGGTGCGGAACTTTAAGGGTTTTTTCATACGCTTGGGTTTATGCTTGGTTTATAGGGTGTTGGTTCGCGCTGACCGGCCGTCCTCAGAAGCGCCGAAAGCCACGAGGCGTGCTTCGAACGGCAGCGCCAAGCTGATCTGGGGTGAACATTGACCATCATTTACTACGCCACGATGATTTCCGTCATGTCGGATGAAGTGTGGACAGCACAGCAACTCCAGTCTAGCGCCTCGCGACGGTAGGTTCAAGGCGCATAGGCCGCGCGGTAATACGCGCCCGTCGGCAAGGCCGGGAAAGCGACCTCCCGCACAACACGACTCCCCAGATCCTCCAACTCAACCATTGAGATCGGCATCACCTCCGACCATTCCCGCAAATCGGCGGAACACCAGAACCGTCGGCCATAATCGGCGGCATTCTTCCTTTCGGTGAACTGCACACGAAAGGTTGACCCGCCGTTATCCATGCCTTTCGCGACAACGGCCGGTAAAACATCCGGCGTGAGCGGATCCAGGCCCAGGCAGAACTCGCCCAAATTGGAGTATCTGTCTCCATCCGGATTCATGCCCGACGCCGTCTCGGCGGCATTGGTCAGGCCGCGCCATCGGAACATCCAATCCTGCCATTCAGCGTAAGAGCCATGCAGCGGTTCGATCAGCACATTTTCAAACACGGCCTGCACGGGCATGTCAGCGGTGCCGCTGAAAACCAGCAATCCGGCCTGAACTTGACTGTTCATTGGCACGGTAGCGCTGTCGAGCAAGGTCCAACTCACGGCGTTGCTCGAAGCATAGATGGATATGGAATCACCAAACCGCACCAATCGCAGCCAGGCAGATCCCTGAGCGAGAATGCGCGTGGAAACTGATGCGGAACTCTGCGCCTGCGTCCGCACCACTACATCCGCAGCGCCGCCCGACGGGCTGCACACGACGCACACACCGCGCGCGCCCGCACTGGCACTGTCCCGCAACGCCAGCCCAGCGCGGGCATCCGCTCCGCCGCCGGACTGCGAGATGAGTTGAGCCGTGATCTGGACATCACCGGCAATCGGTGCAGAAAGCAATCCGCCCTGTTCTGCCGAGCCGGCGACACTTGTTCCAGCGGCCGCCAGCGTCAGCGCGCCCGCATCCTCTTTGGCCCAGGCAGGAATCGCCGGCGTGCCGAGGTCCGACGCCGTCCACGGCGCGGGCACGTCCACCACGCGCAGGAAGCGCGTGAATGGATCGCCCGGCAGGCTGCCACCGGTCAAATTCTGCGACGGCACGGCGCTGAGAAACCAGTTGCCCGGCACGAGTTGGGAAGCGAGCGCAAAAGGCGCATTGGTCAGCGCGCCACCCAGCGCAGCGCCGTTCGTGTAAAACTGAACCGCCGAAACGGCGCCGTCAGTTTCAGCCCGGACCGATTGGGTTGCACTGAGATGACGCAAGTTGAGCGTGTCGCCATCTTTGAGAACCTGAACGACCGCGTTGCTGGCACTGTCCCAGACAACCAGATTGGTGACGGCGGGAATGCCCGATGACAAATCGCCGTGCGTGAACGTGGACCACGAACAAAAATGCTCGTCCCAGCCGCCCGGCCGCCAATGGTTCAGCACCAGATCGCTGTAGTGCGGCAGGTTTGTCGAGCCGGCCCGCCGGAGGTAATGATTAAAGGCGATGTCGTAGGCGCCGCTGCGGCGTTGCTCGCCCGCATAGTCGTAACTGGCGAGGAACGAATCACTGCACGGTGGCAGGGCCAGACCGAGGAACAGGTTGGCGAAGTTTTCCAGATTTACCGCCAATTGGGGCGTTGTGCCGCCACTGATTGTCGTGCCGTAAAGATCAATGCCCTGCTTCCAGGCAATCTCGGCCGCCTGCATCCACACCTGAAGCGTGTATTGCGGGTGCGTGGTGTCACGGCACACTTCGATGATGTAACCGTTGTTCGTGACCGCCGCATTGATCCCCACCAACCGGTTCCGCCAGGTCTGCACGCCCGCGTCAAAGCGGCTCCGATTTTCCTGGTAAGCTCCCACGGCAATCATCGTGAGCGCCGCCGATGCGCCCCAATTATTATCCCGCGTCGCGGACTTGGCGGCCTCGCCGTAAAGATAATTGAGCATGCCGTCGAACTTCGCGATGTCGGCCGCGCTCCAGCCGGCCGCCGCGCCGTTGTAATATCGGATCACGTCCGCCGCCGAAACCCAGATCGGCGCCACCCAGGCCGCTTCCAGTTGAATCTGCGCCGTCGAAGTGCCGGACGCCGGGCTCATGGTCACAAACGCATCCGACCAGGCGTTCATGATTGCCACAGCGTGATCACGATAGCGGGTGTCGCCCGTGATGACCCATTGCAATGCGGCGGCGCGCGCCGCCTGCGCGTCTTGGCGGAACTGGGACTCGCTCGGCGTGGTGCCGCTGCCCATGACCACCACGTTCGAATACGGCACGGCTTGGTAATTAAGCGACGCGTAAGCGGAACTGCGCAGTTGAGTCCACCCCGCCGCCGCGGTCGAGCCAGGCTGGTGATTCACGCGGTATTTCAGACGCTCCAGTTCAAATTGCGAATTGAATACGGAAGGATGCACGAAAGGCCGCGGCGGAATTATCGCGATAATTGGCGGCCCAGCCGGAACGACGTCCGCTCTGACAATCACCGGGCCGTCCAGCAATTTTACGTTGTCCACGTACGCCAACACATTGGTGGAAGCGGACCAGGTGCGAAAACCGACGCACACGGGTTCTCGGACGGAAGTGGACACGTCCACGGTCAGCGCGTGAAAGACGTCCCCGTTGGACCAGTTGTAGCACCAGACCTCGAGCGTTTTGGAGGGCAGATTCGATCCGTTGAACGGTTGGTTGGTGGCGGAATCATTC
>JBQCEJ010000623.1:0-3197 GCA_051960355.1 Verrucomicrobiota bacterium
GACCCGCACCTGTTCTCGCCTTGTTGCTCTGGACCGCGCTCACTGCTTGGAGCGCGCCTGTCACGTCGCCCGCCACTCCAGTGCCACGCGACTTCACGTTTTTCCTGATCTCCGACGTCCACGTCGGCGCGCGTAAAGGCAAGGATGCGCCGCCGCCAACTGGCCTCGAAATGGTCGACAGTGCGACGAAACATCTGGACGCCATGCGCGGCCTGGTGGGTCAGTCGTATCCGGAGCGATCCGCGTTTGATGGCTTGAAGTTGGGTAAAATCGCGATGCCGCGCGGGTTGTTCGTACTCGGTGATCTTACCGACGGCAGTCCGGAGTTGGGCATTCATCAAGCGCAATGGGCGGGTTTTGACAATTCCTTCCCCGCCTTGGGCGTTACATTTGGCGAGGCCAAAGTGCCGGTGTTTGCGTGCGCGGGAAACCATGATGGCGCGCTCGAGGGGCCGGCGCGGATGGGATTGGTCGAACGCAACCGTGCGCTGGCGCAAGCCGGTAAGCTGTCGGCCCTTTCGACCAACGGCGTCCACTTCGCGGTGAAATGGGAGGGAGTGCATTTGATCAGCCTGGGACTTTGTCCGGCGGACACCACAGACGCCGAAACGCCTTTCAAATATGGCCAGCCCGGACCGGGAAGTTGGAATGATCCACAAGGCGCGCTCACGTTCCTGCGAGACTATCTCGTGAAGCACGTGGGCGCGTCGGGCGAGCCCGTGATGCTCATGCATCATTATGGTTTCGACGGTTTTTCCTTGAACGATTGGAACTGGTGGACGCCCAGGCAGCGACGCGCGCTCTACGAATTGCTCAAGGATTACAACGTGGTGGCGATCCTGCACGGCCATGATCATCACACCGAGCATTATCAATGGCCGGACCCCAAGCGTCACGCGGCCGATCTGGAATTCTTTTTTGACGGCAAGATTCCGGCCAATCCGCGCCGGTATGACATCATCTCGTGTGGCAATGTCTGTTGGGTGATTCGGATTCGCAATGAACAGCTCATTGCGGCGCACTTCGACGGCCCGGACTGGAGCGCTGATCCGAGTAACTTCTTCGTAAAATCACTCAAGCCAACCAAATCAACACCATGAAACCACATTTCACCCTGACCTGTGCCACGCTGGCCATGTTTTTGAATTCCGCGCGCGGGGCGGATTTTAAAGTACAAGTTGTTGATCGCCCTGAAACCACAGTACCCGCCAACACCTTTTACAGCGGGAACCGGCCGCCGCTATTGCCGAGCCCCTTTATCAACCTGCCGTTTGGCGCGATTAAACCCCAAGGGTGGCTGCGGAAACAATTGGAGCTGGAGGCGGACGGATTCACCGGCCATTTGACGGAGATCAGCGGATTCTGCCGCAAGGAGGGAAACGCGTGGCTGAATCCCGAGGGTGAAGGCGAAAATTCCTGGGAAGAAGTGCCCTACTGGTTCCGTGGCTATGCCGCGCTCGGCTATGTGCTGGACGACGCGAAGATCATCAAAGAAGCCCAGCAATGGATCGAGGCGGCCCTAGCCAGCCAAACGGAATATGGTTACTTCGGCCCGCGCGCGAATCTCGGCGCGCCGGTTCACCCCGCCGTGCCCGCGGATTTATTCACGACGCCCGACGGGCAGCCTGGACTCGTCGCAGAATATTTTTCCGATCAGAATTTCGAAAAGTCGCAAGGCAAGCGAGTCGATGCACAAATCGATTTCAACGGGCGCAAATCGAATCCGCCGATGAGCGGGCTTCAGGGCGAACATTACAGCGTCCGCTGGACTGGCCGTCTGACCGCGAAAACGACCGGCGATTATGTCTTCTCGTTGTATTGCGATGACGGCGCGCGGCTGTGGTTGAATGGGAAAGTTGTGATGGAGGATTGGGGTTCCCATGTCGCCCGCACCACCGTCGCTCGGCAGCCGGTGCATCTGGAAGCGGGCCAGCCGGTGGATGTGCGGCTCGATTTCTTTCAGGACATCAACGATGCGGAAATCCGGCTCGGCTGGAAACAACCCGGCGCGGTGTATGAGGCGCGGAACATGCCCGATCTCATGCCGAACATGAACATGCTGTTCGCGCTGCGTTCGTACTATGAATACTCGGGCGACCAGCGCGTGCTGGATTTGATGAAGCGTTACTTCGACTGGCAACTGACCATTCCCGACAAGATGTTCTTCTCCGGCGGCTGGCAGGTGCCGCGCAACGGCGATAACCTGAGCAGCGTTTACTGGTTGTACAACCGCACGGGCGATCCCAAGTTGCTGGAGCTGGCGGCCAAGGTGCAGCGTTGCGGCGCGTCGTGGATGAAAACAGTGACGGGCGGACACAACGTCGATTTCTCGCAAGGCTTCCGCAAGCCCGCGCTCTTTTATCAACAGAACCACGATCCCGGTTTTCTCCTGGCCACGGAAAAAAACTGGGACAGCATCATGGGCATTTACGGCCAGGTGCCGGGCGGAATGTTTGGCGGGGATGAATTCGCACGCGCCGGTTACACCGATCCGCGGCAGGCCATTGAAACGTGCGGGGCCGTGGAAATGATCATCTCCGAAGCCATGCTGCTCAATATCACTGGCGATTCGAAATGGGCCGATCGCTGCGAGGACATTGCTTTCAACACGTTGCCCGCCACCATGACCGCGGATATGAAAGCCTTGCGCTACCTGACATCGCCCAACCAGGTGAATTCAGATGCGCGCAGCAAAGCGCCCGAGCTGGCTGACGGCGGGCCGATGCAGGTGATGAATCCACATGAACATCGTTGTTGCCAGCACAACAGCGGCGCCGGTTGGCCGTATTTCGCGCAGAGCCTGTGGCAGGCAACTCCCGGCAATGGCCTCGCAGCGGTGATGTATGCCGCCAGTACGGTGAACGCAAAGGTGGGCAACGGCACGGAAGTCACCATTGCGGAAGCAACAACCTATCCGTTCGATGGGCACATCAGCTTCACGGTGAAGTCGTCCGCCTCCGCGGAATTTCCCTTTTATCTGCGCATTCCCAAGTGGTGCCAGAACGCGGCACTCGAGCTGAATGGCAAGGCGTTGAAGTTTGCGAGCCAGCCCGGCGCCTATGTGAAAGTGGAACGCACCTGGAAAAACGGCGATCACCTGAAGCTGATGCTGCCAATGGCCGTAAGCGTCAGAACCTGGGCGGCAAACCAGAACAGCATTTCAGTGGATCGTGGACCGCTGACCTTTTCGATCAACA
>JBQCEJ010000624.1:0-3347 GCA_051960355.1 Verrucomicrobiota bacterium
GATCCGCTGAAGATCGCGATCATTGACGCCGCCCGGCGAAGCTGAGTGCTTTTTGGCGGTTGCAATCCAAGGATCCTTCCATTTCCAATACTCCACATGCCCGTCGCCAAAACTGATTACGCAGCCGTTGTTATGTCGCGCGCCGGGAACATTCCAATAACTGGAAACCGGGGTTGAGCTTTTGTAGATGCCCATCGCGCCATTATCGATGCTATTGGCTCCGCCGGCATCGTTGGCAGCATTCACGTTGTCGCTGGCCTGTTCGTCCAGAAAGACCGACAAACCACTCAAACCCGGGTTCTGGCTTGCCTGGCCAATTTTGGAATAGCTTCCGTTATACGCGGGCCTGGCATCGCAGTCAGCAACCCCATTGATCCACCCCCAGGCCGTGCTTAGTGAGTAGCTGCGCACGCGTTGATTGCGGGTTTGAAATATGACGGTGTTATCGGCCGGGCATTTGTAAATGGCCAGGGAATTATTGTAGGGCCAGAGCAGTCCTTTTTGGATGTTCTGGTCCTGGATAAAAAGGGGATCAATGGCGGCGTCACCTACAATCCAGGAGCAAGGCGTCGATTTGTCGCCACTGGTCCAATTCCGCGGCACCTGATCGCTATTGTCGCCCGCATACATCACCCAGCACAGCGTCAGTTGCTTGAGATTGTTCAAACACTGGGTGGTTTGCGCCTTTTTCTTGGCAGCCGACAGCGCGGGCAAGAGCATGGCTGCAAGAATGGCAATGATAGCGATCACCACCAGCAGTTCGATCAAGGTGAATGCTCCTCGTATCCGGAAACTCGTCGCAAGGAGCGCTGAATCATAACCCGGTTGTCTGGAAAGCATCGGGTTCTTTTTCAAGTGAGACTTCATGGTCATATTGACTTTCACAGGGAGTAAAGGGCGGCGTCCGTTCAAGGACGCCGCCCGGCAATTCTTAATTGTAAGGTATGGCCAGCCGGAAAAACTTCGCAGGGTTGGCCGGATCTATGGTTATCTGGTTCGTGGATAAGCCATCCGCGCCAACCACATTGGTCTGAACCGGCGACCAGATTACGGGCGGGGTCAGGCTGGTCGTCGATTGCAACTCGCACGCCGCGTTGGTGCCACCAAGCCAAACCATCTTCAGCAGGGAACCTGACAGAACCACACTGCCCGGAACAATGGTTGCCGCTGGCGGCGGCAGCACATAGGCGAATCCATCAACGCTGGTCGCGGAGAGGCCATCGGTATTGGCGACAACCACATCAACCACGCCTGGCAGACCGGCTGGCGTGTAAACGGTGATGTTCGTCGATCCGGTGAGTGAAACGCCCGTTCCGGCAGCGTTGCCGAACTGCACCGTCACTCCGCTCAGGAAATTGGAGCCCGTGATCGTTACCAGCGTGCCGCCATTGGTCCGTCCGCTGGACGGCACGATGCTCGTGATTGCCGGAGGCAAAGCCGGTGAGAGGAAATTCTCGTTCAACGCGTAGGTGTAGATGCCGTTCTGAGTATCCAGCACAAACACGTAGTTGGTTCCGTCGATCTGACCGAAGCTAACTCCACCAACGCCGCCGTAGGGGCGATTCAGTGAGCTATACGTGACCACACTTTGCCCGAGCAAAACCGGATCGCCAAGGGGATCGGCGATATCGTAAACCGAGACGTAGTCATAATTGCCGTTCTCCCAAATTTCGAGCCCGGCCAACAAGTTGGAACTTAGGTTGACACCTATGGGGCCGATGTTGCCCGACACCGCACTGGTCGGATATGCCTTCAGCACCGAACCCACCCCATTATTGGTATCGATCTGCACGAAGTACATTTGGTTCGTGTAGGGGTAAGTTGTGTAAACCTGGCCAAACTGATTGGTGATTGAGTATTGGGCATAACCGAATCCGGGCGACTTCGCAAAGAAGGTATTGTCTCCCGGCCCCCAAGTCAGCCCCACGTTGGCCGAAGCGCCCGGCATATTGGTGACCATGAACGCCTTGCTCGTGAAGTTCACTCCATCAGCGGTGGTCAGAAGGCTGAAGACCGTATCCGTGCTGTTGGAGTTTGCATCCCCGGAGGAAAGCAAAATCTGAGTATTGATTCCAGCGCCGCGGACCGCCATGGCGTCACCCCAGCGGAGATTGGGATAGTTCGGCGCGCCGGGATCGCCGCTGTAAGCCACAGCCTGGGACGCATTTTCGTTTTGCCAGCTGTATAACACATACGGGACACTGCCCGCCGTCAGGGTCATGTTTCCGGAGTAAATCACCCCGTCGTCCCCCACCGCCACCTGATTGAGCGGAAACTGATTGGCGTATCCCAGACTGATGAGACCGCTTTCATCCAAGCTGCCCTTCAACGCTCCAGTCAACGGATCGAGCACCGCAACATAAGGCGTGGAGGCCCGATGACAAAGAATCAGATTAGTGCTGGCCGCATTGTAAATCATGCTCCGATCAAGGCCGTAACCGGTTAAATAGTTGGGCTGCGAATATCCCAAGCTCCACACCAGCGACAACGCGGCAGGATTATACGGCAAATGATTCACCGTAAGCACCACGCTGTTATTGGTGAGCGGGGGGTTGGCGATGTCGTTGGACACCACACAGCCGTATAACCCGGTATCCGCAATTTGCACATTGGGGATGGTGTACGTCGAATTGGTGGCACCGCTGATCAGATTCGTGTTGAACCACCATTGATACGTGGGAGGCTGCGAACCCAGCCCGACTGGCGTGGCTGTGAACGTGACGTTGGTCCCGGCCAGCACGGTGGACGGCGTTGAAAGGGTCACGGCGACACCTGCCATGCCATTCGCCTGACGAACTGTCTCTATTTCCGCTTGAGAAAGAACGGTGTCATAAACCTGCACATCATCGATCCAGGCCGGCGGTGTGCGATCGCTGCCAGAAGCCGGCGTGCTGCCGATCCGCAGCGCAGCGGTCGTGTTGGTAATGTATCCGTTGTTCGCGATATACGGATTGCCCAACATCGAAACTGGAGAGCTGGCAGTGCCTGAATACCAATAGATATTGGTATAACCAGTTGTGCCCTTGGGCTGCGTTCCATCATAGGTCACCGCACAAAACACCCATTGATGATCGGCGTTCAAATAACTGGTTGTCTTCGCGATGCCAGAGACGCTGTTGGCGCCAAAACTCAACGCAAAGCTGCTGGCGGTCGGCGCACTGGAGCCGGGCCCATAGATTTGAACGCCAAATCCAGAGGCAGGGCTGACAACCTCTTTGCTGATCACCCGATCACTGGCAGAAGGAACGCCTTGGAGATTGAGCCAGAAGGTTATGGTCACATTAGTTAGATAACCTATGGCGGGGCTTAGTTTGGCGCAGTTACTAACCGTTAGGTAGTTGTTGACC
>JBQCEJ010000625.1:0-10519 GCA_051960355.1 Verrucomicrobiota bacterium
AGTGTGCGAAATAAACATGGTCGGGTGCAGTTATGACATGGGCTTCAACCGTTTGAAATGCAAGGCTCTGTGCTAATTGCCGCATTATGAAAAAATCAGCACTCATTTTGGCTTTCGTTCTGGCTATCGAACTGTCTGGCAGCACTGCGAGTCGCGCGCAGGTTGGGGGGGATCAAATCATTGATGGCATTGGGGAAACGGCTTTGGCGGCGCGGTATGTTTTTGATGGTAACGCCAACGATACTTCGCGGAATGCGCAACATGCGACGGTGCATGGTTCAGGTGCCACGTTTGTGAAGGATGAACAGTTTGGCCGAGTGCTCGCGCTGCCCGGCGGCAACGGCGCTTATGTTCAGATTCCCGGCCGTGCCTTGGACGGCATTGACACCATCAGCATCGCGGGCTGGATTCTGGCGCGTGAGGCGGGTGAAGGGCGGTTTTTCGATTTTGGGCTGAACGCGCGGACGAATTTTTTCTGCGTCCCCTCGGGGATGGAGATTGCGGCAGGCTATCGCGTCGGGATCACTCAAGCGGGCGTGGATGGCGCAACCAAAACGGTGGCGCCTGCCATCCCGCTGCGCCGGTGGGTTCATCTCGCGGTGGTGTTGGATCCGGCTCATAAAACTTTGACCAGCTATCTGGACGGAAAAAGGGCGGCGCAGGCGACCGGAGTGGATCTGTCAATAGAGCGCGTAATAAGTCCGAATGACGGCAGTGACAATCGGGTTTTTATCGGGGCCGCACAGGATTCCGAGGCGCCGCGCCTGAATGCGCTGATTCATGACGTCCGAATTTACAACGTGGCGCTGACCGACAAGCAGGTGGCGGTGATTCATCATAATGCGCTGAACCGAGACGCCACAGAGTTGGTTGAGGCTGCAACTTCCGGTCAGCCCAAGCAGCAATTCACGGGGCGGGGAATTGCCCAACCGATGGCGTCACGGTTGATTGGCGTTTCCGATGTCACCGTGGAAACACTCAAAGGAGATTTGCCGCGGCTGCCCTACATGATCCCAGGGATTTACCGCGACCAGGCGAAAGGACCGGAGGTGCGGGTCATCTGGCCGTCGCCCACCAACAATCAGCAATCACTCACCAGTGACGTTTACACGGTGTTGGGTCGGGTGCCGGGATCGGAGTTCACGCCCAAGGCGATTGTGAAGGTCAAAGCTTCCATGAAAGCCACGTTGCCGCAACGTGCGCTGGAACCGTTTCCATTGGGAGCCGTGACGCTCAGCCGCGACGAGCATCAGCACGAAACGCAGTTCATCGAGAACCGTGACAAGTTCATCCGCGTTCTGGCTGGGACGAATCCAGACCGTTTTCTTTACATGTTCCGCGACGCCTTTGGTCAGCCGCAACCGGCGGGCGCCGAACCGCTCGAGGGTTGGGACAACCAGACCACCCGGTTGCGTGGTCATGCGACCGGACATTATCTGTCTGCCATCGCCCAGGCTTACGCCAGCACCACCTACGACCCGGCGTTGCACGCGAAGTTTGGCGCGAAGATGAATTATCTCATCGACATACTTTATGAATTGTCCCGCAAATCGGGCGAACCAACGAACGCGAGCGGCCCCTTCAATCCCAATCCCAATGCGGTTCCGGTAGGGCCGGGCAAGAACGGTTTCGACAGCGACCTGAGCCAGCAGGGAATCCGGACCGATTATTGGAATTGGGGCAAGGGATTCATCAGCGCGTATCCGCCGGATCAATTCATCATGTTGGAGCAGGGCGCATTCTACGGCGGCGGCAACAACCAGATCTGGGCGCCGTATTACACCTTGCACAAGATTCTGGCTGGATTGCTTGATTGCTATGAAGTGGGCGGAAACAAGAAGGCTCTCGTCGTGGCGGAGGACATGGCCAAGTGGGTCTATGCCCGGCTCAAAGTCGTTCCGGACGAGACGCGCATCAGCATGTGGAATCGCTACATCGCTGGCGAATATGGCGGGATGAATGAAGTGCTGGCGCGATTGAGTCGATTGACAGGTGACGCCAGTTTCCTCGAATGCGCCAAGTTGTTCGACAACGTGGATTTCTTTTTCGGCAATGCGCAGCACACGCATGGACTCGCCCGCAATGTCGATATGCTGCGTGGTAAACACGCCAATCAGCATATTCCGCAGATCATCGGTGCCCTGGAAACATATCGGGACAACCGTCAGGGAGAATATTGGCATGTGGCGGAAAATTTCTGGGAGATCTGCCGGCACTCCTACATGTATAGCATCGGTGGCGTGGCCGGTGCGCGGAATCCCAACAACGCGGAGTGCTTCACAGCGCAGCCGAACAGCCTGTTCGGAAATGGCTTCTCAAATGGCGGCCAGAATGAAACCTGCGCCACTTACAATCTGCTGAAGTTGAGCCGCGAATTGTTCATGTTCGATCCCGATGCCAAATACATGGATTACTACGAACAGGCGCTCTACAACCACATCCTTGCCTCCGTGGCCAGGGACAATCCCGGCAACACCTATCACGTTCCGCTCAACCCCGGTGCCCGGAAACAGTTCGGCAACGAGAAGATGGATGGCTTCACCTGCTGCAATGGCACGGCGCTGGAGAGCAACACCAAGTTACAGGACTCGATCTATTTCAAAGCTGCGGATGACCGGAGCGTTTACGTGAATCTCTATGTCCCGTCTCAGCTCAACTGGACCTCGCGAAGCGTGACATTAACGCAGCAGACGGATTTTCCCCAAGCCGATACCACGAAATTGATCGTCGGAGGTGGCGGCTCATTCGACCTCAAGATTCGTGTGCCGAGTTGGGCCACGCATGGATTTGACGTAAGCATCAATGGCCGGAAGCAAACCGTGAAGGCCAGGCCGGGAACCTATCTGAGCATCGACCGCAAGTGGAAGAATGGTGATCAAATCGAACTGCGGATGCCGTTTGGTTTCCGCCTCATGCCGGTGATGGATCAACCGAATCTCGCCAGTTTGTTTTATGGACCGGTTTTGCTTGCCGCCGAAGAGCCGGAACCCCGTTCCAATTGGCGCCACCTCACCCTGAACGGCGAGAATCTGGCGGCCTCCATCACCGGGGATCCGCACACGCTCCGCTTCGAAGCGGACGGAAGCCGATTCAAGCCGTTTTACCAAACCTACGGGCGTCATTCCGTCTATTTGGACGTGACCATCAAGTGATGCAAACGGATCGCTAAATGTGGTTTTGATGGTCAGGGATTCGTTACCCTTGCGTTATGTGCGGTCGCCAATGGTGTTCAATGCCATCGGGAAAGACTTGCACCGAAACTGAGGATGGGCGGCCGCGCTGCGCAGTGTGGTGCAGATGCGGTGGCTGTGGAAAAGGCGCATGTTGGTGTGGATTTGGAACATGGATTTATGGGGGGATCCCCGTAGCCTAAATCAAAAATCTCTCCCCGCGATTTCGATTATGAGCATCCTGCCATCAACTCCAACCATGAAGCGGATGCGGCCCTGGAAAGCGTCACGTGGATGGAATCCATGAATTTCAAATACCGAAGAAATGAGGTTGAGCGGATGCTGTTTGAGCGGATTGATCAGGGAAAAATATGGTGATGCCAACCCCATATTCATGGATGTTTCTGCTGCTGGTGACCCTCGTTTCCAGCAGGGGAGCGATCATCAGTGTCAACTACGATAGAACCAGTTCTACTCCCCCTTTAGGTGCGGAAGCATCAGCGGGTGTGGTCGCTGCAACGCATTGGAACAATGTGACCACCAATTACTCTGCCCCGGGCGTCACGTTTGGCGACAACACTGGTGCGGGATTGGGCAGCTTCAATGCCCGGCTTTCAGACAATAGCAGTGCGAATTCGTGGAACACGCTCGGCAGTGCCGATGCGCTCCTGTTCGGAGACTGGGCCTTGACCGCTGGCGGAACGCTCTCGCTGACGAATGTTCCGTATTCCGGCTATAATCTCTATCTCTATTTCGCCGGCTGGGGCGGACCGAACCTAGTCAATTACACGATTGGCGGCACCACGCGCACAATGACCAACACTGTGGGGGTGCAAAGCACGTTTGTCGAAGGCAACAACTATGTGAAGTTCACAGGGTTGACCGGGAGCAATCTGGTTGTGACCGTCTCGAAAATCTCGGGTCAAAACCAGGGAATCGCGGCCTTTCAAATTGAGCAGACTGGTGGTAATACCGCCCCGGCCATCAGTGCCATTCCAGCTCAGGAAATTGAAACGAACACTTCCACATCGGCTTTGGCTTTCACGATCAGTGATGCGGAAACGGCGGCGGGTTCATTGAGTGTAAGCGGTAGCTCCGGGAATGCCGCGCTGGTGCCGAACGCCAATATTGTATTCGCCGGCAGTGGATCCAATCGGAGTGTGACGGTGACGCCGGCGTTGGACCAGTTTGGAAGCACCACCATCACCGTGACGGTCAGCGATGGATTGTTGATGGCCAGCAATTCGTTTCTGCTGACTGTCGGCACTGGCACCCATTCGAATCTCACCGAGCATGCGGATGCGCAGACCTCGTATGTTTCCCCTTGGGAAAGTCTTCTGGCGGTCAAGGACGGTTTTGATC
Source organism: Verrucomicrobiota bacterium (assembly GCA_051960355.1). Lineage (GTDB taxonomy): Bacteria > Verrucomicrobiota > Verrucomicrobiia > Limisphaerales > DASXHY01 > DASXHY01. The sequence goes on from JBQCEJ010000625.1 coordinate 4,533, forward strand.
CCGCCGATTCTTATGATCACAGTCACGGAGCCTATGGCAACTGGTCGGCGACTGGCACGCAATGGGTGGAATACGATTGGCCGCTGGCCATCAACACCGCGAAGATTGATGTTTACTGGTGGACCGATGGCGGCGGCATCATGCCTCCGTCGGCCTGTCGTTTAAAATATTGGAATGGCAGCAGTTTCGTGTCGGTGGCCAATGTGTCTGGTCTGGGGCTGGCGCTGAATCAATACAATACGACCACCTTTACTCCGGTCACGACCACCAGACTGCGACTGGAGTTCGATTCAGGCGCGGCTTCTACGGGGATACTGGAATGGAAGGTTTATGACGCCGGTGGTTCGCCAACTGTCTGGCCAGGGGCTCCGACCAATTCGCAGTTTATTGTTCGTCCGAGCAACGGCGCGTTCACGGGGCTGAAGTATCGTCAGGACACCATCAGCACCGAGTACCTGGCCGGGAGGCTTGGCGATCTGGTCGTGAACTATCGGCAAGGAGCTGGGGCGTGGAATGCCGTCAAGACGAGCGACTTGGTTTCCAGCGGAGCGGGGTCGTGCAACTGGAGTCCTGAGGGCACGCACTACTTGGCCTTTTACTCGGTGACGAATGGCGGCGTGCCCAAGCTCTCGCTGAAGGTGGATTTCGATTTTTCGAACGATGCTGCCATGGGGATGAACGTGAGCGTGACCAATCTTACCGCCCAGTCCTTGGAAATCGGTGACCTTGCGGTCCCGCTGCGGATGAATGATCAGTTTTCCGGAGTGGATTCTTGCGCCCTCAAGCACAGCTATATCGAGGGCAACGGCTCCTTCGTCTTTTGGATGCGCCCCAACAGCGTCGGGCCATGCTTGCTGATAACGCCGAACGATGACACGCGGCTGGAATACTGGGATGTGCTCAACGGCTTTGAGGTTTACCTCCATTCGAAAGCAGCCTACGCGGTGGCGACTAATTTTTATGCCGGCACTTATGCGGATGCCATCAAGGGGGATCGCTGGCGGCAACCCAACACGAGTCTGACGCTGCCCGGGAGCGGTTCGAAAGCCTATGGGTTTAAGTTTGAGTGGGTGGACGGCGGCTATGACGGAGTTCGCCAAGCACTGGTGAACAACGGGAAGATTGATGTCCATGTCGTTCCCGGCATGACCGTGCCGACTGATTTGTTCGCGCGGATCGCCTTGAACACGACGCAGGCCGTTGCCAGCGTGGTCGCGGAATTTCCGGCGCAGACCACGATACAGTTTTTGAACGCCACCAATCTCAGCGGGAACACATATCAGATTTATCAGGTTCAATTTTCCAGGCTGGGCGAGAACAAGCTGACCATCAATTACGGCAGCAATCAGGTGACTTATCTGGAGTTCTTCGTGACCGAACCGGTTGAAACGCTGATCAGTAAGCGTTCGGCGTTCGCGGTGAGCAAACAGGTCAAAAATCCGGCCAAGTGGTATGACGGAATGTTCTGTGATTGGAACATGGCGAGCCAGCAGATGATCACGCCGGACAATCCCGACACGATGTCCAAAATCCAGTACGCGATCGCCAGTGATGACCCAGCAAATTCGCGGATGTCCTTTTTGGCGAGCAAACTGGCAGTGGCGCCGGTCCAGAGTGAGGTGACCGCGCTGGACTATTGTATTTCCAATTTCGTCTGGGGTGGCATTCAGCAGACGACCAATGAGCCGAGTCCGTATGGGATCTATGGCACTCCGGATTGGAACTATTGGCGGTCGCGAAATAATTACACCGCGATTGGTCGCGGCTACGACTATCCGCAATTCATCGTGCTGTATTACGAGATGTATCGGGTGGCCAGGCAACATCCCGAAATCCAGACCGTGCTATCCGCCAACGAATATCTGCATCGCGCTTGGGGGACGGCACGGGCCATGTGGCAATATGGCAGTTACCAGCAGACGGGTTTGATGAACGAAATGATTATTCCCGATTTGCTGGATGCCCTGGATGACGAGGGCATGACCAACGAAGCGGAGCAAGTGCGGGCCAATTGGGAAACCAAGACCGCTTTTTTCTGCAGCGGACAGGCGAATTTATTTGGCTCGGAGTATTCCTTCGACTCAACGGGTTTTGAATCCACGGAAGCTTACGCCAAATACGGGATCAAGCACGCGGGCAGCAGTCCGGCCATGGGGGCGGGCAATCTGACGGCATTCAACCAGAGCGTCCAGGCCTTCATGACCAATCAGATGGCAGCGAACATGTTTGTCCGAGGCTGGCTGGAGACGGCTTACTACTCTTACGGGAGCGATTTTCGTCAACAGATGGGCAATGACTCGATCGTAACTTACATGACGCAGATGGGTGGCTGGGGCGTTCTGGATTACGGGTTGTATTACGCCGCCAACCCCGCGGATTATCTGCGGCTCGGTTACGGATCCTATCTCTGTGGCTGGTCCTCGATCAACTCCGGCACGCCCGCTTCCAACTACGGATTCTTCTATCCGGGCGCGGCGAACGACGGTGCTTCCGGGAGCGACTTCGAGCCTGCTGCGCATCATTCCACCTGGTATGGCGGCCAGCCGAATTATCGTGGCCCTTGGTATTACGCCGGAGAGATGGGGTTGGGCTATTGCGCCGCGATTCGCATGGCCGCAACCATTGTCACCGACGACCCGATCTTTGGACGATTCAGTTATGGCGGAATCATGCAAACCACGGCGACGAATCTTCAGGTCTTGCCCAAGGACGGTGTGCGGAAACGTTTCCACGCGATGCTCGATGCTGGCAGTCTGCATTTGCTGATCGATAGCGACCGGTTTGCGGCCGACCAGCCGATTACCGTCAAACCGGATCTGTCGGAGGTGACTTTTCAGTTGGAAACAGGCAACACCAACGCACATACAGCGAAATTACGTGTGAGTTGCTCTGTGCCCGGCAACTATTCCATCGTGGGTCGGCTTGGGCTCGTTACCAATCTGGTGCTGCAAGCCAGACAGGAGCTCGCTTGCGAATTGCCCGTTCCGGCCGGTGCCGGCAATTCAAGCTTTCAAATCGTGAATGAGACCGTCAACACCGCGCCCGTCTTTGGAACTCCGAACGACTGGACGATCAACGCCGGGGTGAGATTGCTGGTGACGAACACGGCGACGGATGCGGACATGCCAGCGCAGACTTTGACTTATGGGGCAGTGAGTTTGCCGGTTGGGGCGACCTTGAACACGACCAATGGCGTCTTTATTTGGCGTCCCAGCATTGCGCAAGGGGACACTACGAACGTCGTCGTAATAAAAGTGACGGACAGCGGAATGCCGAACTTGCAGGCAACGAACAGCTTTCTGGTGGTGGTGAATCCGGTGGCTGCGCCAACAATATCCAACACCGTGGTGTCGCTGGTGAACGGGCAACTCGCGTTTACGATCAACGGTCCGACAGGGCCGGATTACTGCATTCAGACATCCACCAACCTGACCAACTGGCGGAGCCTTGTGACAAATGATTCCCCAGTGATGCCATTCAACTGGCAGGACACGAACCCGTCGACGAACGCCGCTTTGTTTTATCGCGTCCTGATCGGGCCATGATGACGCTGGGGGAATACAGGAACCTGTTCTCGCCTGATGTGAAGAGAAGCCTTTTAGCTGGAAGGAATGGTTTTATAAACCGCGTTGAGAAGGAATTGAATCGAATATGAAAATCAAACGACCGCATTATGCCATCGGCTCCTCTCTGTTTGGTCTCCTGGCTTGGATCCACTTGAGCACGTTTCCAGTTGCTGCCGTAACCTTATCCTTGAGCGCGTCCGCGCCGGTCCCGGGCGTTTACGACATCTTCAACTTTTCCGGCGCCGATGTGGATACAAACAATGTGTATGCGACCGGTGGGATGCCCATTGCGAATGGGGGAGACAACGATAACTCGACGTATGTGGATGCCAGCCGGGCAGGTCAGGGACAGACGTTTACAACGAGTGCCGGCAGTAGTGGCGCCTTCGTCTTGACGGACGTTTGGGTGAAGCATGTCGGTTACACTGCCAATGACAGGAGCACCTTCTGGATGATGGCGGGCGGAGCCAAATTGACCTTGCGCATCACGAGACCGTCGCATGCGGGCACGCCAGCGTTTGTTGTCAGTGCGGAGACCTATTCAAGCACGGGTAACGAAGGTTGGTCGACAGCCGGGGAAAACTCGCTGAATGGCGACGGGATGTGGTTGCATTTCCAATTATCGTCGCCTGTGACCCTTGCCGCGGGGACGACTTACGGATTTGATCTGGTCTCTTTGAACAATAATGCCTTCTTCGAATGGCTGGGCACGGCCGGCAATGTTCTTCCTGGCGGTACAGCATACAAGGGCACTGCCATTGCCACGCCGGACAACACGCTCAACGCGTTGACTGGCGACCGCGTATTTCTCGTTGGCCTGACACCGGCGGCCGGTTCATCCCTTGTGGCGAGAATCGTTTCAGAAGGCCAGATGGAGCTGTCATGGGGGGCGACGAATGCTTCCTGTGTGCTTGAATCCGTGTCCGCAATCGGCTCGGGAGATCTCTGGACGAGCGAGGGACTTCCGGCTCCCACGCTCATTGGCGGCATCAATCATGTGACCGTGTCCACAGTAGGCGACGCTCGATTTTACCGGCTGTCCCAATCTCCTGATTTCACACTTTCCGCCAACCCGGCAGACGTGGTGGTGGGGCGGGGGAGCGCCGGCAGCACCACAGTCACGGTGACTCCACTGGGGGCATTTACGGGCAGCACGAGCCTGACGGTGAGCGGGTTGCCCGCAGGAGTGACAGCGTCCTTTAGCCCGGAGTCCACGAGTTCTCAAAGCGCCCTGCTCCTGACGGCGAGCGGCGCCGCCTCGATTGGGGCGGCGAGTTTGACGATTACCGGGACAAATGGTTCTTTGGCTCGCACTACGACTGTAAATCTTACGGTGACCGCGGCATCAACCGGTTATTATACGTGGCCAACTTACAGTCCGAACATTTCGTATGATTACGTGGACGAGTTTGGAATATTCAATCCGCCGACGACGGTGATGGATGACATTACGGGAGTCGCGGGGACTTACACCAATGGATGGTGGTGTTTTCGCTATGGGGCCAACATGAATTCGCTGGTGACTTCCAATGCGTGGGTGCCAATGATCCAGCGGTTCAACACGGATTTTGCCTACATCACGGATGTGCTGCGCTGGCCGCGTGAGCCAAAGGCGCAGAACGGTTACTTCAGTTCGATTTATCTGTTTGGGTCGGGGCTGAGTACCGACAACGCTTCCAATACGGAAAAAGGCGGATGGCAGAGCGGTACGACGTATCAAGGGCGAGGCTGGCCGATCGTGTTGCTGTCGTATTATCCCGTGTATTCGTTTGATGAGGCCTGTCCTTGGAAGGACGACGGTTCGCGCGGTGCTTCAGTGCATGAAGGCATTCACTGCATCCTGGCGGGAATGCCGGGCTGCTACAATTCGGGTTGGACGGGTGAAGGCGGCAACACATGGTTGCAGGGCACGATGGAGAGTCAGCGTTCGGGCGGATTTGGTGATATTGGCTGGCTGAGTTCGGCTGCCGCACTGGCGCAGTTCATGCCGATTGAGTGCTATTCGGGTTGGCTGCAGGATGGCAGCTTTGGCGGGCCGAGTGCCGAGGGTGTGAACATGTATTCCAACAACGTGCAGATCTGCACGTGGCGTGGGCTTTTGGGCGGCACACAATATGGGGAATGCTACATGCATGCGATGGACACGATTCTTGGGCCTAAGAGCGTGGCTTGGGTGTATCGAAACTGCAATCTGAGCGGGCGGTTGCTGCAGGACATGGCGGAGCACCCTGCGGGATTGGGCCCGGTGCAGATGCGTCGGTTCATCCAGGAATACCGGGCGCGGTTTGCGATGTGCGATTACGGGCGTTGGTCCTATGCCTTTAGCCAGCGGCTCAAGGGTTCTTGGAACGCGGCCATTCAGGAGGAGTATTCGCCGTACTGGATTGACGTGCCGGTATGGAACGCGAGGTGTTACGTGGT
>JBQCEJ010000626.1:0-2325 GCA_051960355.1 Verrucomicrobiota bacterium
GGCAGTTTGGTCGTAAGCACCCAACAGGTTCTGCCATCGAGGTGAATCTCCTTCTCTGGCTTGCCGACGATCGGTTGCTCGAGCCGCATGATCTCCAACTCGTCGTCGAACGCCGCCTGGGCGTGGTCCCGCAGGAAAAAATCGAAATCAGTTTTGGCCACCATTTCGCCTGGATCAGCAACGCCAAATTTCAGGGCAACCGAACGACTCACTCGCACAAATCGTGATTGCCGGTCTTTGAAATAGATAAAATCCGGGCTGTTGGCCAAAAGCGTTTCGAGCAAGCTGCTCTCTTCAGCCAACGCGGCTTTCGCCGTCTCGACCAGGGAGTGAAACTTGGTTTCGCTTTCCAGCAATCTCGCGGTCTGTTTACGAACTTCACGGCGAAGAATCACAACCCAAAACGTCGTGCTCGCTGCGGTAATCGCCATCAGCCCGAGAGCCAGCAGGGTATGTCGCTCCGCCCAATGCCAAGCGCCAGGCCCTTCAGCAGGTTGCCGCAAACTGGAATTGAACGCGACCGGAGTCACCGCGCGAGTCCCGCTTTCGCCAAAGGCTGACGGAATTCCAGCGCCGATCAGCACGATCAACATCAGCAGACTGATTGTCCTTTTTATGCTCATAAGCATGTACAGTCGCGTGTCGAAAACTGCAGAACGACACCGCAACCCGCACCGCAATTGGAATAACTTTTCCGTGGAACCTGTAGAGCAGTCGCCATGCCGAGGACGAGGACCGTCAGCCGAGCCACTTAGGGCTGCGGCTTGAAAAGATATGAGCAGACTCAGCGCGGGCGATGTCCTGTTTTTCTACAGGAACTTGGGGAGGAATTTCTGAGGAGAACCACCGCTCAGGACGCAGTCTCGATGAGCACTCGCAGCTGATTCAGTGCTTGCTGGGCGGTGACTTCCTTGAACGTCACTCGATCCCACGGGTTCAGCATCCGGCGCACTTCCGTCGAACGCGCGCTGGCCACAGCAATGAAGACGGTTCCAACCGGTTTTTCCGCTGTCCCACCGGAAGGTCCGGCAATGCCCGTCACCGCAATCGCGTAATCACTTCCACTGACCCGCCGCGCACCTTCCGCCATCTCGCGCGCGACCGCTTCACTGACCGCGCCGTGCTGTGCCAGCGTTTGCGCATTCACACCCAAACAGGCTTGCTTCATGTCGTTGCTGTAAGTGACGAACGCGCCTTTGATCACCGCCGAGGCACCCGGGATATTTGTCAGACGATTGGAAATGCAACCGCCGGTGCAGGATTCCGCGAGGGCGAGCGTCTGCTTGTGTTCGCTCAGCAAGCGGATCACGACCGATTCCAAAGTCTCGTCTTCGTCGCCATAAACGTGTGCGCCCAATCGCGCACGCACGATCGATTCAGCTTCGATTTCCTGCGCGGCGGCTTGGCTTCCCCGCGACACCAGACGCACATCCACTTCGCCAGGACGCGCGCAATAGCCCACTTCCAGACCGGCTTGGACCAGCGTTTGCAAAGATCCTTCGACTTGCTCCTGAACCTGCGATTCGCCCAACCCGGTGGTGCGCAGTGTGCGACACACAACGGCTTCCATGGATGGAAACACCCGTTGGAGCAATGGCACGACAGAGTCTGTGAACATCGGGCGCAACTCTCGCGGCGGCCCCGGCAGCAGGATCAGCCAAGCGGGTTTGGCTCCGGCGCGGAACATTCCTGCTGAGACTTCGATGGCCAATCCCGGAGCGGTGCCGTGGTGATTGGGCAACACGATGGCACCTTCGGGCACCTGGGCTTCAACTTGCGTGCGCTCTGGCACGGGACGATTCCGGCGCACAAAGAAGCTGTGGATTTCAGCCAGCACGGAAGCGTCCTCGTGCATTGGCTTTCCCAGCATTCGCGCCAAAGCGTCGCGCGTGAGATCATCGGAAGTCGGCCCAAGCCCGCCGGTGGTGATAACCAGATCGGCGCGGCTCAGGGATTCGCGGACGGCTTGTTCGATTTCCGAATGAGTATCGGCGACGGCGACTTGCCGACTCACGATGAAGCCGTGATCCGCAAGTTGCCGGCAAAGCCATTGCTGATGTGTGTTGAGCACTCGACCGAGCATCAGTTCGTTTCCCGTATTGATGATTTCAACAATCACGCTGCTAACCTAGAGCGGTCGCCTTGGAATTCAAAAGCCAAAAGAATCGTCCGCCATTGACGCAGAGATCACGTTAAATGCTTCCATTCTCGTCCCGGCTAGTATTCTGTTTTGGGGTGGAGCGATTCTTATGAAAACAGCAAAGATATTGAGCCTGGCGGCACTTGCAGCGGTGGTAACCGGATGCCCGCACAATGAATACATGA
>JBQCEJ010000627.1:0-2209 GCA_051960355.1 Verrucomicrobiota bacterium
CGTGGTGATTTTCGCAGGTGGCCTGGATAACACGGTGGAAGGCGAAGAATATTTTATCAAAGGTGACCGCCTGAATGGCAGCGTGGATTTGCCCGGCGTGCAGAACGAACTCATCAATGAAATCGCAGCCGTCAATCCAAACGTCGTGCTCGTCGTGATCAGCGGCGGCACGTGTGCAGTCAACAAAGTCATCCAGAACGTCAAAGGTTTGCTCTACGCGTTTTATCCGGGACAAGAAGGCGGTCGCGCGATTGCAAACGTGCTGTTCGGTCGCGAGAATCCCTCCGGAAAACTTCCGGTCACGATGCCGAAGAACGATTCGCAACTGCCGCCGCGCAACACCGATTTTCGGAACGTTGTCACCAGCGGCGTGGGCTATCGCTGGTTCGATCGCCAGAAGGCCGAACCCGAGTTCGCGTTTGGTTCGGGGTTGAGTTACACGAAATTCGCGTATCGGCGCATTCGCGTCACTCCCGAAAAAGCGAAAGCAGGACAAGAGATCGTGGTGACGGTGGATGTCGAAAACACGGGTAAACGCTCGGGCGAAGAAGTGGTGCAACTCTACCTGGCAAGCGAGAAACTTGATACGCAGGTGGCAATGCCGCCAAAGCAGCTCAAGGGTTTTGCCAGAATCCAGATTGCGCCCGGCAAAACGAAACGTGTCACTTTCCGACCAAGCCCGGAGGACCTTTACGTTTTTGATGCGGACCGCAGCCGCTATTTTGTGCCAGCTGGGAATTATCGCGTCATGGTTGGCGGCGCATCGGATCAACTGCCTTTAACTGGCTCGTTTTCATTAAGGCCCACTGCCGAGCGCCCTGATTTGCAAGTTGCCAATATTCGAACCATCCCCGCTTTCCCGAAGGCTGGCGACCAGGTGATCTTCGTCGCCTCGATTCTGAATCGCGGCACGGGGCCGACTCCGGCAGGGTCTATTCCTCACGTGGACTTCAAAGTCGATGGCCAGCTCGCGGCGGTCGCGGACGGCGGATTCAAGTCCATTCCAGCAGGCGGCATGGTCATGGTTTCTTCACGGGCCGCAGCACTTAAACGTTCGCCTTGGACGGCGCACGATGGGCATTTCCGCATTATCGCCGAGGTGAACGGCGGGGAGGCGATTCCGGAGACAACCGCGGCTAACAATTCCTGCGAAGCCACTTTGGATCTGCCGGGTGGGAAGGTGTTGCCCAGCAACTTGTGAATTTGCTCGGCGCTCATTTGAGCGTGGACAGTTGCGGAACGATTCGGTTGGACCTTTAGTTGCGGGGTGGGGAACGCCCTTACGTCAGAGGCAGGGTTGCGCTCGCGCAGCCCTGCCGGATTTCTGGAAGAGGCGAGGTGCGCTCTGATGCCCCTAGTGAGTTCATTCATGGCCAGTCTGACAACCAAGGCAAAAGTCTGCTGCCCCGGGAACAAAACGGCAAAGCGCAGCAAACTTCCCTCGGTTTTGTGGGGTGGACGATGTTTTCGAATCCGCCATTCTCAGACGGTAAAACTTCGAGACATGCCGTAGTCGGAATGAAAGCGAATCTGAAAACATCCAAAGGCCGCTCGCCGCAGTAAAGCGCTCCTTGGCCAGCGCGAGAGAATGGGGTGCGAGCAAACTCGATTGTTTGTCTTTCACCGGGAGCCTGAAACCAATGAGCCAAAACGAAAACGCCATGAACAGCGACTCAACCGCACCCGCGATGCCGGACCGGCGAAAATTTCTTCAATCCAGCGGCCTGGCGATTGCGGCCTGTCTGGCTCAAGCCACGCTGCCGGCAAGCGCTCGCGCGGCGTCCTCTGTTCCATTGCCCGTCAATCCAGCAACGCCGGACGCCATGCCGACACGCAATCTGGGAAAGACTCGTTTTCGCGTTGGCGTTTTCAGTCTCGGTGGACAGAGTGCGTTGGAGTCGGGGCGCAACGATGCCGTGGCTGTGCCACTCGTTGAACGGGCGCTGGATCTCGGCGTTAACTATCTCGACACGTCATCGATCTATGGCGGACCGGAACGCTGGAGCGAACGCTACATCGGCCAGGTGATGAAACGCCGCCGCAGTGAAGCGTTTCTGGCCAGCAAAACCAAGGAGCGCACCCGCGACGGTTCCCTTCGCATGTTGGAGGAATCTCTCAAGTTGCTGGAGACCGATCATCTTGACCTGTGGCAACTCCACGATATCGGCACGCTCGCGGAAGTTGAGGAGGTTTTTGCCAAGGGCGGTGC
>JBQCEJ010000628.1:0-5702 GCA_051960355.1 Verrucomicrobiota bacterium
AATGTAATCCCTCTGAAGCAGATTCTTGCGTTCCGCCGCCGCCGGGTCTGGTGAGTTGGTGGCGGGCTGAGGGCAACGGCTTGGACACTTTTGGCGCAAATACCGGATCATTATTCAATGGTGTGGGATTTTCGCCGGGAGTCGTGGGGGAAGCATTCAGCTTTGATGGCGCCGACGATTTCCTCAAAGTGCCTCAATCTGGCGACCTGAACGTCAGCAATCAGCTCACGATTGAGTTTTGGATGAAAGCGGATCCTTCCAATGATCTGAACAGCTATCAGGGTTTAGTTACCAGCGATTTTTACGGAGTAGAAGTTTCGAACGGCTATAATTCTCAGCGAATGGGGATCAACTTCTTTATCAGCACGGATAGTGGAGCGACGGTTTCTCTCGGTTCTTTTCCCGATACGGCAGACGCCAACGGCGGCGGTGCTGTGATTTCATCCGGGGAATGGCATCACGTCGCTGGTACCTACGATGGATCCAAACTACAGCTTTACATTGATGGTCAACCTTGGGGCGCAGCCGCTCTCCATTCCGGCGCTATCTCTCCCATGCTGGCGAACAGCTTTTTGACAATTGGCGCAGAGGATGGTCGGACCATTTGGCCGCAGTTCCTCGGCCCGCGACATTTCAAAGGCTTAATCGATGAGCCGTCGATCTACAATCGTGCCTTGTCGGCTTCGGAAATTCTGGCGCTTTATACTGCAGGCAGTGCTGGCAAGTGTGTGCCTCAAACAGGTGGTTCATTCTTTCTGCTGGATGTCGATTTTGGGGCTTGGACTAATGCAAGTGGTAAGGCGGGCACTGCTGCCATCGGCCAGAGTGCCGCCGATTTCTGGAATTTTTATTCCCGCGATGATGGGGCGGGCGGGTTTAGGACTTTCGGTTTGCTCACGAATTTGAGCCTAGTGGATGGAACGGCGACTCAGGCTGGCATGACGGTGAATAACGCGCCAGGGGCATGGAGCAACGGTTCCACCGACCCGATGTATGGCGCGTACTTGTATCCGTTTGATGGAGGAAACATTACAATCATTATTACCAATCTGCCTGAGGGGAGATATGAGGTGCTTCCTTATGGATCCGATGGCAATTATGAGTTGAAGTCCAGCGGGATTAGTTATGGGGTGAAAACCACCTATGACAATCCCGTCAGCAATCCTCCAGTCTGGACGGAAGGGGTGCAATATGCCCGGTTCACAAATGTGCAGGTGATCACTGGACAACCGATGGTTCTGACTGTCAGGCCGGGTGTCGGTTCTTATGCCATCATCTCAGGCCTGCAGATTTCCTCATCTTCTAGAACACCAGCTTCCTGCACTCCGTCTCCATCGGGATTGATTGCCTGGTGGAAAGGCGAGGCCGATGGTTTGGATAGTGTTGGTGGAAATGATGGAACGCTGCTGAACGGAGTTTCGTTCGTTCCCGGAAAAATAGGGCAGGGATTCAGCTTTGATGGAGTTGATGACCGGATCGTAATCTCCAACAGCCCAGCGCTGAATTTTGACGCAAACCAGGAGTTTTCAATCGAGGGATGGATCCAACCGTTGCCATCCCAGACCGATTTCGACGTGATGTCTATTGTGGACAAGCGGTACGCGCCGAATTTGAGCCAATGCCTGGGCTATGAATTGAACTTGGGGGCTGGCCGCATCCATTGCCGCCTGTCTGATTCAATTTCTGGGACTGGGTTGGAATTCGGCCCGGCTGGACCGGATCTTCGAGACGGAGCCTTCCATCACGTCGCATTGGTAGTAATGCGCAATTCGTCTGCCGGGGGGAAGTTGTGCGAGGATGGTCAAGTGGTGTGGGCCTTTGATACTACTGGCTTGGGTGACTTGTCGAACGGTGAACCTCTACGGATAGGAAATCACGCGTCGTCCTTTGTTAACGGGTTCTTCAAAGGGACAATTGATGAACTTTCGATTTATCGCTGCGCTCTTTCCGCGTCGGAAATTCAGGCGATCTTCAATGCCGGCACTGATGGGAAATGTCCCCTCTCAACCTCCCTCTCGATCATCTCAAATCCATCCAGTGCTTCGGTATTCGCTGGCAGCAATGTGACATTCTCGGTGATGGCGGTCGGCTCTGGCTCGTTGCATTACCAATGGTGGCATGAAGATGTGCTCATACCGGGGGCCATTCAGTCCTCCTTGATTTTAAGCAATGTCCAAGCAGCGGATGAGGGGAACTATTCGGTTGTCGTGACGAATCTTTACCGCTCCGCTACGAGTTCAAACGCGCTCTTGACCGTAATTCCTTTGGCTCCATCCATCATCGTTCAGCCTAAGGATCGCACGGTTTACGTCGGGTCCAACGCGACTTTTTCTGTTGCCGCGACCGGAACGCAACCGATGACGTATCAGTGGCGCTTCAATGAGTTGGATTTGCCCGGCAGAACGAACGCGTCGCTTACAATCACCAACGCGCAGTTGGCGGACGGGGGTTACTACTCTGCGGTGGTTAGTAATAGGGTTGGATTTACCACGAGCTCAAATGCGCTGCTCACGGTCAAGCTGCCGCCGCCCTGCACCCCGCCGCCGGCTGGGTTGGTGGCGTGGTGGCGCTTTGAAAACGACCTGTTGGACAATTGGGGCATCAACAATGCCACCGCTCCATACAGTCGAACCTTTACGGCTGGCAAAGTCGGACGGGCCTTCAACTTGGCATCGAGCTATCTGATCGTTCCTGACTCCCCATCCTTGCGTTTTACAAACGCTCTGACAGTCGAATGCTGGGTCAATTCGAGCAGTTTCGCAGGCTCAACCCCGCGAACGATCCTGTCGAAGTTTGACAGTCCGACCTATCAGCCAACCGGAGCTCAAAGCAGCTTTTATCTCGGTACTACAAATAATGGTTCAGTGTATTTCGTTGTCAGCGGGAGCGGCTCAGTGCGAACCAATACTTCGCTCCTTACCGCTCAGACATTGCCTGCAAACCAATGGAGCTTCGTGGTCGCCACTTACGATGGAGCTTCGCTGCGCATCTACATAAACGGAACCCTCGCCGCACAGAAGAGCTATTCCAGTGGTATTTTTGCCGGTTCTGCGCCTCTTGGAATTGGCGCGCTTCCATTCGCAACGCAGAGTTACACCTGGCCAATGCCGGCGCTGATCGACGAGGTGGCGCTCTACAACCGAGCGTTGTCGGAGAGTGAAGTCCAGTCCATCTATGAATCGGACTTCATCGGCAAATGTCTCGTTGCCCCGGAGATCACGGTTCAGCCCTTGAGCCAGCCAGCGCCGCAAGGCGAGGATGTTCAGTTCTCGGTTTCCGTGCTTGGTTCAAGGCCGCTCAAATTCCAGTGGCGCTTCAATGGGACAAACATCCTTGGCGCCACGAATTCAAACTTGGTGCTGGAGAAGGTGCGAGATGCCAACACCGGTTTCTATTCCGTGGCTGTGAGCAATGCGGTTGGCGGGATTGTGAGCGCCAGTGCTCAACTCAAGCTCTTGCCTGCACCGGAATGCATTTCGGTTCCGGAAGGTCTGATCAGTTGGTGGCCAGTTGACGGTTCGGGCGTGGATGCTGCCGGCGGTAACAACGTGCCGTCGGTCTACTCGACCGTTTACGTGACCGGAAAAGTGGACCGAGCTTTAAGTTTCAATGGTTATTCGAGCCGCGTTACGATCGCCAGCTCGGCATCATTGAATTTCAGCAGCAATGTGAATTTCTCAATTGAAGGTTGGGTGAAAGCGTGGCCCGGCTATTCACCGCTTCGCCCCCCGTTTCCGCCATACCCAAACATGCCGATTCTTGAAAAGCGCTCGGGTAGTGATGCAACCGGCGCGGGATATTCGCTTTCGCTAAATCAAGGGCGGCTTGCATTCTGGCTCGGGACGGCTTCCAAGACGGCCACGAACGCGCCGCTTTACATTTCAAATGGTCCCGACCTTCGCGATGGGATGTTCCATCATATTGCCGCGACGGTTGACCGGAGTTCGACCAATGGCGGCAACCTCTTCGTAGATGGTGCATTGGTGTTCACGTTTGATCCAACCACCAGAACCGGAGATTTGAACAACACCAGTACGTTGTATATCGGCGCACCCACGTCCACCACGGCCAATTCCTATTTCTATGGGTTGATCGACGAAATGGCGATGTATCGCCGTGCGCTGTCAGCCGATGAAATTCACTCCATCGCCACTGCTGGAAGTGCCGGGAAATGCAAGGTCCCGCCTTCGATCGTAACTCAACCGCTGGATCAGGTCGTAAAAACGGGCTCGAACGCCACCTTCACTGTGCTGGCGGTAGGTAGCCCGACGCTGCGCTACCAATGGTTCAAAGGCACGGCCAGTTTGGCTTGGGCGACCAACTCGGCGTTTTCCATCACCAATGCGCAGGGCATCGCGGCTGGGCTCTATTCCGTGAAAATCGCCAACGCATTCGGCTCCATCACGAGTTCAAATGCGGTTCTGACAGTGGAACCTCTGGTGGTTCTGCCCAGCGGAGGAGTGTTGCAGTTCAGCCAGGGCGGTGATCAATGGACGCTGAAATTCACGGGCGTGGCGGGACTAAATTACCAGGTTCAAACGTCGACCAACCTGGTGGATTGGACTGTGGTCGGTGCGGCCACGGATCTGGGCGATGGCCGTTTCGAATTCGTTGATCCGGACGCGATGAGTCGCGAAGCGGGTTTCTATCGCATCGTCCAGCCTTGAACTTGTAGTTCTTCATGAGCGCGCCTCGTCTCTCGAGGTGCGCTTTGTTTTTCACGAAGGGCTTGTCTGGTGCACGCTTTTGGGTGAAAAAGGATAGATGTCGTCCATTGCCAATATCGCCGTTCATTCCAGCCAGTTTCCGGATGCGGTGGGCCGCGATCTGATCGAGTCACTGCGTTCCAAAAAGGTGAATCACAAGTTTCACTATGACAGCATCAAACAAACGCAGAAGTGGCTGGCTTTGCATCAAAGGCATTCACCATCGCGAAACGATGCAGAGGTGGCGGCGATATACGATCAAAGCTTCAGAGCGGTCAGGGAGAGAATTGACTCAAGGCGTGTGCATCTGATCGGATTGGGTTGCGGCGGCGGGCAAAAGGACACCCGGCTCTTGCGTTTGCTTCACGAGAAAAGCTCGGATCTGTTTTATACGCCGTGCGATGTCAGCACAGCCATGGTTCTGGTCGCAAGGCAAACGGCGCTTTCCATCGTATCAGAGCGAAACTGTTTTCCACTGGTCGCTGATCTGGTTTCGGCCCAGGACCTACCGGAGGTTTTGGAAAAGCAAAGTCCGCCCGGGGCGAAGCGATTGACGACGTTCTTCGGGATGATCCCGAATTTTGAACCGGGAATGATCTTGCCGAAACTGGCAAGTCTGGTGCCGCGCGGAAGCTTGTTGCTCTTCAGTGCCAATCTTGCGCCTAGCCCGGATTACCACCAAGGCATTCAGCGCATCTTGCCTCAATATGACAATCCGCTCACGCAGGAGTGGCTCATGACTTTTCTTCTGGACCTCGGAATCGAAATGGACGACGGAGAACTGCGTTTTCAGATTCAGCAGGACCCAGCCGGCACAGGCTTAAAACGTGTGGAAGCGAATTTCCATTTCACCCGCGATTGTCAGGTGCATGTCGGTGTTGAGTCGTTCCAGTTCAGGGCTGGCGAATCGGTTCGGCTCTTCTTCTCGTATCGTTACACGCCGGCATTGTTGGAAAACCAATTGAAGCTTGTTGGTTTTGAGATGGCAGGCCAGTG
>JBQCEJ010000629.1:0-4197 GCA_051960355.1 Verrucomicrobiota bacterium
ACGTCGCATTATAGATCTCGAAGTTCCCGATCGGCGCGTTGCCCACGGCAATGCCGCTTGGCTCGCCGTTCCATTCGCCGCCGTTGTCCTTGCGGTCGGGCGATTGCAAGGCAAACCAGAACTGATTCTTCCCGCGATATCCCTGGTCAATGTCGAAATTGTCGTCGTCGCTGAACACGCTCACCATGTACTTCGTGTTCACCGTGCCGCCGAAGAACTCCACCGAGTCGTCCGCTGAGCCGAACACTTCCACGTTCTCGATCGTTGTTCCGCGTCCCACGGCCGCCAGCGACAGACCGTTGATCTCCTTGTTCGGCAAAATCACCGTGCCGGGATAACGAATCGACACGTAACGAAACACGCCTGAGTTGTCGTCATCGTCCGTGCCGCCAAAACGGTTCACGAACTGCCCGTTGACCTGCGTATCCGACAATCCTTCGAAGATGTCATACTTCGGCGAGGCCGCATTGCCTCCCACGTCGCTCGACGTGTTCAAAACGCTCTTGCCGAATATCACAATCCCTCCCCACAGCCCGCGCTGCAACAACGGCAAATCTTCCGGATCAGTCAAGTCGTCGGTTTCCGAAGTGAAGATAATCGGTTTTGTGCGTGTGCCATTGGCGTAGATCTTCGCGCCTTGCGTGATGAACAACGCGCTGGAACTCAAGCCTGTTCCCGCCTTGCCGCGAATCACAGTTCCCGGTTCGATGTTCAACACGCCATTGGTCAGCACGTAAACAAATCCATTCAGCATGTATTCGTTCGTATTGTACCAATTGTTGGTGCCGGTCAGATTGCCGCTGATTTGCACCGTTTCTGCCGGTGCTGTTGCCGCGGCGAGCAGACCGCCGCAGAGAAGAATTGTTCCAAGTCGTAGTTTTACTTTTCTTATCATATTTAGATTTCAGTTTTGGGTTTTTGTGTTCCGGGAAAATTAAAAGGGACGCTCATGGCGCCTGGATGGCACATGCGTGACAAACGTGTGAACTCCCCAGGCTCTCGAAGAATTGCAGCCGAATCAGAAATCGTAGTTCAGCGAAAGGCCGAACGTCCGGCCTTTCCTGTACGACGAATAAATTCGGTTGCTGTCCCGGCCGTATGTTCGCTCGATTTGAGGGTCGAGCATATTTTTTGCAGCCAACTTCACGGTCGTGTGCTTGCCGATTTTCTGGGAAACCACCAAGTCAAGCGCCGGCGCCGGCTGCTCGTAAACGTCATCGGCATTAAGCTTGGTGACTGCGATGCGTGGACCGGAAACATTGAAGATGAGCGACGCCGTCGTCCCGGAGCGATTGTCGTAGGTCAGGTCCAGATTTAGAATGTAAGGCGATTGATCATACAGCGGGCGCGTTGACTTGAGATTGGGGAAAAAACTTTCTTTGCTGGCCAGTTCCTCTTTCGTCAAGGTCACTTCTGACTGCACCAGCGAGAGATTGCCGCCAATGCTGAACGGATTCAAAGGTGCGCCGAGAAAACCCAGATTCTTCCGCGTCTCAAATTCCAATCCGTAGAGCTTTGCTTTGTCGCGATTGAAGAACGTGATGACTTCGCCGGCGACATCGACGTTACCGCGTTCAATGGCATTCTTCAGATTTTTGTAGAACAGGCTGAAGCTGATCAGTTCGCCCGGGCGAGGAAACCACTCCCAGCGCACATCGTAATTGTCCACCGACGTCATCTCCAGCAACGGATTGCCTTCGATGAAATCGCTGATCGTCGGATCCCAACTGCGATACGCGGCCAGTTCGCGAAAGGTCGGGCGGGCGATCGTTTGGCTGAAGCTGACCCGGACGTTCATGTTCGAAGTAACCGAGTAAATCACTCCCACGCTCGGCAACAGATCGGTTTGGGTGATTGAAGCGTCATTCGTTGTGAGCGATGTAACACTGCTCGGCAGGTAACTCTCCGAGTGGACATTGAGATCGGTCCCCTCATACCGGGCGCCACCCACCAAACGCAATTTTTCGACGAGCGGCACTTCCAGCATGGCGTAACCCGCGCGCACTCCCAATTCGCCATCATACAAACTGTCGAAGGCCTGAATGTAGCGATCCCAATTGAAGCTGATATTTCCGTTCCGGGCGTTTGTGCGCGTGCTGCCAATGCCGAGATTGTCGGGCGTCAAATAGTCGTTCGGATCATCGCCGTAGCCGCCGCCGCCCAGATAACTAAATGCGCGATCAGAAAAGGTGCGTTTGGAATAGCTGTCGAAAACGCCGAACTTCAATCTCCCGTCCTCCTCGGTCCAGTTTTGGAAAGGCAGGGCCCAATCGAGTTTCACGTTGCGATTGTTCTCCTCCAGGTTGCGGAAATATCGGGTGGGATTGCTGGGAGTGGGAATGAAATTTCCGCCCGTTTCGAAACCGCTGCCCGCATCGCGGTCATTGAAAAACCGGGCGTCAGGCTCGTCCTGCGTGGTTTGCGTCAGCGCGACCAGCCAGTTGAACTGCAGGCCCGCAGCATCAGGGAACAGATGCTCGCCCTTCATTTGGTACGTATTCAGATTCCGTTCGGTCCAATACAGATTGAATTTGCGGAACGTCGACTCCTCATCGCTCTGCTCGAAGCCATTGTCCTGAACCCGCGCTTCATCGGTCCCGTTCTGATTGTAAAAAAACGTGAAACCCACCTGATGATTTTCAAAGGGCTTGTAGGCCAGGTTCACCATGCCCGCCCAGTTCACCAGGCTGACGCTACGGTTATCGTCATAACTGCTTTTGATCTCAGTGCCATTCCAATAACGCCGCGACACACCGTTTTCGTAAAACGCATAATCATGTTTGTAACTCACCCCCGCGAAGTAACCGAGCAACCCGTCGAAAAGGCGGGTCGAGCTTCCTCCCGCCAGCGAGAAGTTATGATTCAACGGCGCGGTTTCGCGTTCCGGCGCAAATTGGGTCGTGCCAAAGGCCCGCGTGAGCTTGTCGAGCAAGAGCGCATCGTTCAGCTTCTGATTATAGGTGGAAGAGTTAGTGCCGCCCGTGGAAGGCGGCGGCGAAGGCGGTACTGCCCCAACCAATTCATCGGGCAACGCTCGCGTGCCATCATCCATCCCCGCCCAGTCGAATCCCCCGCCCTTGTAGGACAGAAAATTGTCATTCAAACTTGCCTGCGTGTTGTAAGCGCCGCCGATTGACGCCGATAAAAATGGCTTTTCCGGAAACGCTTTTGTGATGATGTCGATCCCGCCGCCGGTGTAAGTGCCGGGTTGGTCAGGCGTGAACGTCTTCGCCACAACGACCTGGTCGATCACCTGTGCCGGGAACAAGTCCAGCGAAGCGGATTGGCGATAAGGATCGGCGGACGGAATGTTGGCACCGTTCAAAGTGGTGCTGACGTAGCGGTCGTTCAATCCTCGAATCACCGCGAATTTTCCATCGACGATCGTTGCGCCAGATACCTTGGAAATCGACTCCGCTGCATTTGCGGCCCCCACCTTGGAGAGAAAATCCGAGCCGAGTGATTCCATCATGCCGACCGATTTCTGCCGTTCGAAAAGGATTTGTTCGGTCTGTTCCGTGAAGATCTCCGCCGTGACTTCGTATTCCTCCATGTCATAAAACTCCGGGCGAACATTTCCGTTCACGGTCGTGCTTTGGCCGGACAACACGCGCACGTCGGTGACAACTGCGCTGACAAAACCTGGCTTCGAGAAGCGCAACGTTTGATCGCCAGTCGGAACATTGCGCACTTCAAACCGGCCGTCAGCGCCGGTCTGGGTCGCTTGCGTCGTCCCTCGTACTGTGACGGTCACGAGTGGTAATGGCGTACCGTCCCACGTGCTCACCACGATGCCGGAAACGGTTCCCCCGTCCTGCGCGCTGCTTTGAAAAATCCCCAGAACGAGGAAAAGCAAAGCCAGCAAAAATGCTGAATAGCTCCCCATCCTTCCCGCGTTTCCTGTCGCTCCCGAATCCGCGCTCTTATGGCGGCGACATTTCTGAGCCAATCTTTTCGAGCAACCGGAGGGTGCGGGGTCGATGACCGCGTCAGTTCTTAAAATCATGAGAAGGCAAAGTGGTGGCGTGAATGGCTGGCCGCTCAGGAATGTCCCGCCCGGGCGAGTTGTTCCACTTTGTCGAGATAGCGCTGAACGTTCTCCCGCGATTTGACTTTCTGCGCCTTCCGCAATAATTCGACGGCTTGGGAATATTTCTGCGACTGCACCAGCAGTTGCGCATGCTTAACAAACGCGTC
>JBQCEJ010000630.1:0-2065 GCA_051960355.1 Verrucomicrobiota bacterium
ATCGCAACTCCTTGCCCGATTGCAACAGGCTGCGGCCGGAGCCGTGCAGATAAATTGCCGTGGGGAATGATTTCGCGGTTTTTGGTAACACGGCCAAACCCTTGACTTTTATGCCGCTGACCGTCTTAACCGCAAATTCGACCCGCTTGAATGGATCACGCGCTTTCGCCCAGAACAATGCGGTGACGAACGCAGCAATCACGAGCAATGGAACGGGATTTCTCACCGCAGCGACGCAGAGACGCAGAGAAAGGCGGTTAAAGATGTTTGGGGGTAAACGTATCACACGGAACTCTGCGCCTCTGCGCCTCTGCGGTTGACATCAGTCCGTCCCAGTTCCAGCAAGATCCAGAACGTGGAGGCGGTCGCCAGTTTGAACAATCCCCCGTCGAACCAGAAACCGACCAGCAGGACGATGGCCCCGGCGCGGCACGTGGCAGACAGCCACTGCGAAGATCGAGGATCAAGGATTGAGGATGGCTGTTTTGAACTTGGAACTCGCAACTTGGAATTTGGGATTTCGAGCAAAGACAGCCACAAATACATTCCAAAACAAAACAATGCCGGAATGCCCAGCGTGGCGCCGAGCATCAAATAATCATTCATCTGAATGGCCGCGCTCTCCTCCAACCGCGGCAACAGATAATAGTTCTCATACATCGGCTCCGGTTGATTCCAGCCCACCCCCCACCACGGTTGCTCCGCCATCATTTGCAGCGTGCCTTCCCATGCCGCAACCCGGTTCCGCCACGAAAAATCATTCGCATTGGCAACAGAAATCGCCCGTCGTGCCGGACGCCACTCCGTCTGCCGCAAATGCCACATTGCCAGCACCACCACGGAAAGAAAAACAACAGAGAGCGCCAGCCAGTTCTTGTGAAACCACGAAATGCGGGAATTTACCGCTTCCGTCGTCCCATCGTCCATTCCTCCATCCGCCATCCTCACCTGTCGCCCCACGCCCCACGCCCTTTCCCCCCCTGACACCTGACACCGGATTACCTGATACACCAAATACCCGATCCCGCATCCCGTCGCCACCCACGCCCCACGACTGAGACTGTGATACAGTCCCCGCCCCATGAAACCTGCTGCAGCAAGGCACAACATTGTGCGAAGAACGATCTTCCATCTTCTATTCTCGACCCTCGACTCTTTGAACCCAAACCATCCTCGCATCGCGCAGCCAACGGCGAGCACACATCCAACTCCCATCAGCACTCCGAACGTATTCGGATTATCCCACGGCCCAACCCAACTCGAATTGCCGCGATACTCGAAAGCACGCCTGATTTCCGATTGCCAAAATGACGCCACAGCTAACAGAACCACAACAACGACAGCAGTGATCCCATTTCCGCTTTCCGCTGCTTGCCACAGCGGAGCATTACGAAGGTAGTTACGCTTTCCGCTTTTCAGGACGCCCGCCCCCAAACCTAACGTGGCAGTTCCGACCAGCATCAATGCCTGGATTGACTTTGAAGCGACGGAGTAATCCAAAGAGTAGGCCAGCACTCCAACTCCCAAAAACCCAATCAACCAAACTGTTGAGGAATCACCGTAGCCGCCGACGTGAGAAGGCGGAACTTGTTGTCGCCCACGATCGTCCGCCTCGTCACCTCGGCGGCTACCCAAAGAAGAGCGCCCAATCTTCGATCGCCTCAAAAACAAAAACGTGGCACCATAAACCGCAAGACAAAGCAAGACCATCCACTGCATTCCCGGATCGCGGAAAATGGCCTCCGTCTCATGAAGACAGCCAGCCGAAACACTCCAATTGCGAAGGACTGAAGAACCACTAAAAAGAAAAAAGAAGCTGAGCGATCCAACCAACGATACCCTTGTTATGACGCGAATTCCTTTCCTCATCTGTGGCAAGCTATTCCCAAGCATGCGGAAAAAACAGCAAATCCTCCGCCTCAATGTTCAACCGAAGGCTTGGTGTCTCTCATCCGAAGCAGAAAAAGCGCGATTCCCAGGGTGGCAAGCCCGAAAACACCAAAGATAACAGAACGCTGCCTTGATTTCGGTCGGGCCAAGGGCTGAACCTTTTTTGCAATTGACG
>JBQCEJ010000631.1:0-2029 GCA_051960355.1 Verrucomicrobiota bacterium
GGCAGACTCGTTACGGCGCTTATTTCCTACGCGTCGCCGCAGTGGATGCGGGCGGCAATGCCAGCACCAATGAAATCCTCGTGTCTCGTTCGGCGGCCGATACCACCGCGCCAGTCGTCACGTTGGATAACCTTCACAACGGCGATGTCCTGACGAATGCGGCGCTCCCCGGCCTGTCCGGTTTGACCGTGGATTTCGAATCCGGCGTCGCTTCGGTAAATGTTTATCTGAATCGCTTCGGCGGCCCCGATATTCTCTATTGGAACGGCTCGATCTGGACTGCCACGCCAGCCGCTTTGAGCGCCACTTACAACCCGCAAACCGCCGTCTGGCAGGTCACCAATCCGTTGCCGAGCGGTGGCAACCTCCCCAATGCCGCTTATCAAGTGCAGGTTGCGGTTGAGAATCGAGAATCGCCCGCCGGCATCTCGCTCCTCAGTGTCGCCTTCACCGTCGATTATCACCCGGTCTATGTCTGGACTGCAGGAAGCTGGACCGATCAGATTTCCGGAAACGAAAATTATGATTGGGACAACTCGGCCAATTGGGATGCGGGCGTGCCGGACACCAACGGCGTGGTCATTATCAATGGCGCTCCGACCGCCACGGGCAGCAAGGCTGTTTACGCAATGGAGCTGAATGGCGGCTCCCTCAACACGTCGGGGATGTTGATCCACAAACGTCTGAATCTTAAAGGCGGTTCGCTTTTTGGCGGCATGATCAATCTTGCCAGCAACGCCGTTTGCAATTGGTCGTCGGGAAATATCTCTGGCGAGTGGAATATTCTGCCCGGCGCCACGCTGAATCTCGACACCATCAGCAGCGTGACCATGAACAGCGGTTCAATCAACAACTCCGGCCTGTTCACGTGGACCAATTCCGGAAGTTTTTGGGCGGGCAATGGCGTCACCCTTTCCAACAATGCGACGATCGATCTGCGTGGCGAGGGCAGCCTGCATTACAACAACTCCGGCACGCCAGCCCGCCTGCTCAACACGGCATCAGGAGTCATCCGCAAAACGGCCGGGACTGATTTCGCATTGAGCAGTGATTACGGCGGCTGGACTTTTGAAAACCTGGGGCAGATCGATATCCAGACCGGCACGTTTCAGGTCTCGGGTGACCGCGTATATCTGCTGGACGGTGGGCGGATCACCGGCGCGGGTCGACTGGCGGAAACGGCTGGCACTGTGACCATCACCGGCACAACCACATTCACGAATGGAACGTTTGCCCTGGTTCACGGACAGTTGGTTGGGAGCGGTCAATTCAGCGGGGCGGGCACCTTCGATTGGCAGGGTGGAAATATCAGCAGCGCCGCGAATCTGAATATCGGCTCGACGATGCAGATGCTTCTGAGCACCTCCGGCGGTAAATGGATCGGAAATTCATCAGTGCTGAACAACCTGGGCACCACCCTCGTGATCGGGCCGGGAACAGTCACGCTCTCGGCTGCCGCGACTTTTAACAATTCCGCCCTGTTTGAACTTCAAACCAATCTCCTGTTCTTCTACGACAACGCTGGGAGCCGCCCGACGTTCAACAATCTTTCGGGCGCCATTTTCCGAAAGGTCAGCACCAATCTTGTGACGTTCACCAGCAGCTACGCCGGCGTCATTTTCAACAACGCCGGAAAAGTGGACGTGCAGGCCGGGAAGCTGCAATTCGGCGGCGGCGGTTCGAGTAGCGGCGAATTTGCAGCGGCGGCGGCTGGTGAGATCGAATTCAACGGGCAGACTCAAACCTTGCTCAACGGGGCGAGTTTTACCGGTGCGGGCGTTTCACGTGTCTCCAGTGCCGGACGTTTGAATCTCGGTAACACCGGATCTGGCAGCGTCACCTTGAACGGCACCCTGGAACTGGCCACGGGCGGAGCGTTTGGCGGCACAGGCCAGGTACTCGGGGCGGGGACATTCAATTGGACCGGCGGCTATCTCGATTCGAGTTTTGTTCTCGGGCCGGCCGGCACGATGAACCTCAGCGGCTCGACCTCCCAGTCGTTCGAGGACGGCCAACTGTCCAATGTGGG
>JBQCEJ010000632.1:0-4581 GCA_051960355.1 Verrucomicrobiota bacterium
GCAATCTCCATGGCGGCGGCAAAGCCCGCCCGATTGGTGCTGTTGATGTCGCAACCTTTCGCGTACTGCACGCGATTCGACCCGATCAAAGTTTCGATCCCTTGCTGAACTGTGATCGTGTAGGAAGGAATCACGGCGGAACTGCTGTGACCGTCGAGCGGGAGATTGGCCGCGTTCGGTCCAATGAGCGCGATGGTCTTGATCTTCGGATTGAGCGGCAGAATGTCCTTTTCATTCTTGAGCAGCACAAGGCTCTTGAGGCCGCTTTCATAAACCAACTCGCGATGCGCCGGGCAGTCGCGTGTTTCGGCGGACACGACCGGTTGACCGTCGATCATGCCGGACAGAATTTTCGTGCGCAGGACATCGCGAGTCGCGGTTTCCAGTTGCGTCATGGAGATTTTACCGCTGGCGACCAGTTCGGGCAGTTCCTTGAAATAATGTTCGTTGCCTTCGCAGAAATCCAACTGCGCCGCCATCGCTTTTTCCGTGCTGTTGAAACCGCCCCAATCGCTCATGGTGTAGCCGCTGAAACCCCAGTAGTCGCGCAGCAAGGTCTTGGTCAGATTGAAATTCTCGGCGCACTTATCACCATTGATGAGATTGTAGGCGCACATCACCGACAAAGCGCCGCCATCTTGAATCGCGCGCCGCCAATGCGCGCCCCAGAATTCCACCAGGCTGCGCTGATCAATCTGGTAAATGTTCGTCTCACGACCGGATTCGTAGGTGTTCAGGTTGTAATGTTTAATCGTTGCAAACACCGCAGTTTCATTCATGCCGCGCAGAAAGCCCTCCGTAATCCGACCGCCCAGAAAAGGATCTTCACCGATGGTTTCCGGCGCGCGACCGTTGCGCGGATCATTGAGCAAGTCCAAGGTCGGTCCAGCAATACGATGCCGCCCGCGCGACGCCTGTTCCAGAGCGATGGCTTTGCCCACGCGCTGAATCAACCTCGGATCCCAGGTCGCAGCCATGGCAATCGTGACCGGGAAACAGGACCAGCCTTTGGCTTTGTTGCCAATGCCGTGCGGACCGTCGCTGCCGGTGAACTGCGGAATCCCGAGGCGCGCGTTGCCGTCGGTCTTGTAGAACAGTTGCTCAATTTTTTCCTGCGTGGTCATTCGCGCGAGGATTTCATCGATGCGCTGCTCCAAACCGGATTCGGCAGTTCGCACCGCGGCAGTTGCCGGTTGACCATGCGCCGGCAGAACGGCGCTGGCTGCGAGCAGGAATGCCGCGAAAAGTGTTTTGCCCATGGGAAAGTCCCAGCGTTGAATTGTTTGCATTGGCAATCAGTTGACCACGTTGAAAGTTGCCGAGAGATAATCGGCCGAACTCGTGCCGACCATGACCTGGAATTCGCCCGGCTCGACCACGCGTTTCATCTCAAGATTGTAGAACTGCAATTTCTCGGGCGTGATTTGGAAGGACACCGTGCGCGTTTCTCCCGGCGCCAGCGGGACGCGTTGAAAATCCTTCAACTCCTGCACAGGACGTGTCACGGAACTGATCCGGTCGCGCAGATAAAGTTGAACGACTTCATCGCCCGCGCGCTGGCCGGTATTCGTGACCTTCACCGAAACGGCAACGGGTTGGCCCATCGCAGCTTTCTCCGGCGATACTTTCAGCGCGTCATACTTGAAGCTGGTGTAACTCAAACCGTGCCCGAACGGATACAACGGCGAATACGGGCCGGAAACAAACGGATGCTCGTGAACGATCGGCTTGTGATTGTAATAAACCGGCAAATCGCCAACCGATCGCGGAATCGTAACGGTCAGTTTGCCGCTGGGATTCACGTCGCCAAAAAGGACGCGCGCCACCGCCGCGCCTTGTTCCTGGCCGAGATACCAGCCCTCCATAATTGCGGGCGCATTCGTCGCCAGCTCGTTGATCGCCAGCGGACGACCGTTGTTCAGCAGGACGACGACGGGTTTGCCCGTGGCTAAAACTGCACGCGCCAGATCGTTCTGGCGGCCCAGTAGAGTCAGGTCATTGCGATCGCCGAAGTGATCCGGAAACCAGGACTCGTGGCAGGTGTTTTCATTTCCACCCATGACGAGCAGCACAGCGTCGCTTTGTTGCGCTACGGCCACGGCTTCGTCGATGCGACGTTCCTCGGCGGCGGGAGTTTTCTCGTCGGCCGTGATGGACTTGTCGTTCTCGTAAATTTTGAAGCCCTCGGCGTAATGGACTTCAAACTGGCCTTTCCCGTAGGCGCGCAATCCTTCGAGAATGGAAATTCCCGGCGTGGTCGTGGAATACGAGCCGTAATGAACCTCATCGGCGTTGGGTCCGATCACCGCCAGATGCCGGATGGCTTTTCGGTCGAGCGGCAAAGTTTGATGATCGTTCTTCAAAAGAATGATCCCCTTCTCCGCCGCTTCCCGGGCCAGCGCGCGGTGTTCCGGGCTGTTCATGACTCGCCAAACTTTCTCCAAGCCGACCGGATAGGGATTCTCAAACAGCCCGAGCAAAAACTTGTTCCGCAACATCCGGCTGACCGCCAGATCGAGCACTGATTCCTTGAGCTGACCAGCGCGGATGAGTTCGGGCAGATGTTGAAAGCAATCGTTGCTCTTGGTCGAAGGCAGCTCGAAATCCATGCCCGCACTCAACGCGCGCCGCGCCGCTTCCGCCGTTGTCGCACAGGCGAACTGGCGGTCGATGGTGCGACTGACGCCGTCGTAATCCGAGATGACCACGCCATCAAATCCCCATTCACCGCGCAGAATATCCGTCAGCAGCCAATGGTTGAGGTGATTGGGCACGCCGTCGATTTCGTTGTAGGAAGCCATGATCGTCCGGACGTTGGCGCGCTTCACGGCCTGCTCGAACGGATAACAATGCATCTCGCGCAGGACGCGTTCGGAGAAGTTCGCCGGAGCCATGTTGCCGCCACCCTCCGGTTCGCCGTGTCCGGTGAAATGTTTGGCGCAGGCCAGCAGATGTTCATCGTCGATCGTTTTCGCCCGCCCTTGAAATCCGAAAATTGCAGCCACACCGATTTCGCCGACGAGATACGGATCTTCACTGTAAAGCTCGTCGAAGCGGCCAAAGCGAGGATCGCGCGCCAGGTCGAGCACTGGCGTCGCGGCGTGTGTCATTCCATAGGAACGCATCTCCAATGCCACCGCTCCAAACACGCGTTCGACGAGCGCGGGATCCCAGGAACTGGCGAGCGTAAGCGGCACCGGGAAAACCGTGGCATTCGTTCCGACGAAACCGTGGCACGCTTCGGCATCGAAAATCACCGGGATTCCCAGTCGCGTTTTCTCAACCAGGAAATGTTGCACGGAATTGGCAAACTGCGCGAAGTCTTCTGGCGGCAGTTTGGCTTCGTATTCCATCGCACCAATGCCGTTGGTGGCTTGAGCGATTGTGAGGGCGATGTCGTCCGCGATGGTTTTATGTTTCAGCAGCTCCGCGAGATTGGGCCACAAGTTCAGTTGCGCGACCTTTTCCTCCAGCGTCATTCGCGGCAGCAAATCGGCCAGCCGCGCTTCCACCGGAAGTCTGGCATCTTTGTAGGGCGGTTGATTCGTGGCTTGGGCTCCAAAGACAACGCGGGGCAGAATCAGGACGATATTGGCGATCAGGAGAATACTGGCTTTCGTTTTGAACATCACAGCCCTTTCAAATAATTCATGCTCTCTTTGATGCTGGCGAGTGCGTCCGGCGATTGATCTTGCTCCACATGGCAATGCTCCACGCCGGCAAGTTTCGCCGCGACGACAATTGGCTCAATTTCAATGATGCCATTGCCCAACTCGCGGAATGCATCCTTCGGCACACCGGTTGAATAAGTGGGCAGCTTGAGTCCGTCCTTGAGATTCTTCAGATGCAGTTGGGAGACGCGACCGTGCAATTTCTGGATGAGCGCCACGGGATCAACGCCGCCGGCTTTGACCCAGAACACATCGATCTCAAATTTCATCTCCGGCGAAAATTCCTCGATGAAGATGTCGTAGCCGCACTTGCCGCCTTCCTTGGGCTCGAACTCAAAATTATGGTTGTGATACGAAAGCTGGATTCCTGCCGCCCTCGCCATGGCCGCGGCCTTGTTCGCATGGGCAGCCACTTTTTTGAAGTCGTCCAAGGTCTTGCGGTTTCCGTCCTGAAGATAGGGAATCACCAGATGGCTCAAGCCAGCCTTCTTCGCCTGGTCCAGAATCTTCGCGAAATCCGACATCGCGGCGTCCTTGGGATTGACCACCGAGTCCCATTCGAAGTGCGTGGAATGAACCGCCAGATTAAATTCCTTCGCCGCAGCAATCATGGCGTCGGCGTTGGGAAAACCATACGGCTCAACCTGCTTGTAGCCGTCCGCAGCGACCTGTTTCAACGTGGCGACCGGGTCTTTGCCGATTTCATTGCGCAGCGTGTAAAGCTGGATGCCCATGTTCTTGCGATAGGCATTCTCAGCTTCGAGGGCAAACAAGCTGCCGGTCTGGCTAAGGGCAATGGAGGCGACGGTGGTCGTTCGAATAAAAGCGCGGCGATTCATAACTTTTCAGAATGATTTGGGTCAATAGACTTGGCCAGCGGCGTTCTCAAGCACGACTTTGGCCGCCACAC
>JBQCEJ010000633.1:0-2175 GCA_051960355.1 Verrucomicrobiota bacterium
AGGGCACTCATGAATAATATCGTTGGTTTGGCAGTTTTCGGGCTCGGCATTGTGTTGTTGATCTTCGGGCTCACGACCATTCCAAGCCCCGGCGCCGTTCCGCAACTCTCGAGCAACCATTCGACGTGGATGCTCGTGGGCGGCGCGGCGGCGGTGATTGGAGGTTTGATTCTTGCAATTTTCAGTCGACGCAACTGAGACGAGGTCCAGAGCGCGTCCGCTTTCCGCAGCGCGGCCAAAGAAACGTTCACTTTCCATTCCAAGATAACTTTGACTTGGATTTACACGGTGCTCCTGAGCCGAATCAGCCCACCGGGAAAGGAAAACGCGCGGATAAAAATCCGCGCGTGCTACTGCTTAATAGCGATTAACCCGCCGCTCAGGGATTCTCTTGTTGCTGTTGCTGCTGTTGTTGCTGTTGCTGTTGAGGCGGCACAGGGGTGGCCGGAATCGGCTCATTCACCCGGTTGGTCCGTCCGGTGGGCATCAGGTCTTGCGCGGTTGGTTTCAAGGCGATGCTGTTCATCACGCGCGAGACACCCGGGACCTGTTCGGCAACCTGTTCCGCACGGCGCTTCTGATCCTCCGTACCCACGAAGCCGCTGAGCTGAACCACTCCGGCAAACGTTTTCACATCCACGCCTGTGAACTTGTATACCGGTTCCCTTTTCAGGTTGTCTTCGATCTTGGCGGTAATTTCTTTATCGTCCAGCGTGCGGCCGGCAGTACGATCCGCTGATCCCTTATTTGTTTGGCAACCCGTCACCGCGGTCAGGGCGATGACGGCCGTCGTTCCACTTACCAGAATTAACTTTTTAAGATTTCGCATAATGCATTCCTTTCATTTGAACCTACTGGAATGTGCGACCCGTTCCATGGGGTCTTGTGCCCGAAGCACCTGCGAAATCTCAACGGCCCAGCAACGAACTGTGTTCCACGGTGTCGCTGCCCAGTCCAAACCGCGGCGCGGCCTTGAGTGAAAAGGTGAACGCGACCAGGTAATCATCGGCCTCGCCGGTGTTGTCCCGCAGGCCCAAGGTCAGGGCGCACGTCCAGCTCCGGAGATCGCGATAGAACGTGTAATATTGTTCGCGCATCCGATGCTGGCGCAGGTCGTAACGGTGGCTCGCGCGGAATCCCCAGTTCTCGTTCATCCGATAGTAGAAACTGCTCGTGATCAGTTCATTGCCCTGCCCGAGCGCCGTGGGGGAACTGTTGAACTGATCGCGCAAATAGAAATGACCGAGCGTCCAGCTCCAGACATCATTGGGCTGAATGGTCACGGTGTGCAGCAACAGCCGCGAGGTTTCGTTGTTGATGTCGAATCGTGTTTGGGACTGGAGAATCAACCAGTTGCGCGGGCGCAAGGTCAGGTCGGTGTAGAGATCGCCGAAGGTCTTCTGCTCCAGATCCGGGTTGGCATCGGAACGCGGGCGCAGCCTCCAATCCAACTGCACATTCATGTCCAACACATCCTCCACCTGCCCATTGCGCTTCGTCTGTAATTTGTTCCGCAGCCCAAAGCGAATCACGTTCTCGCTGTCCACCGAATCGATGGAATTGTATTCAGGAAAATCCAGCGGCAACAAAGCCAGGCTCGGCAGTTCGTAATCAAATTGCGGCAAGTCCGCCGGGCGATCCGTCGGTGACGGCACATAAACGTAATTCGCTGACGGTTCGACAATGTGCCGCAAACCATCCAGGTCCAGAGCGTGACTCTGGACCGCGGGCCACAGCGCCGACGCTTTGAAATTCACTTCGGCACCGGTGTTGAAAACGCCGCGATAGACTTCATCTGTGCTGGCGCCCGGACCGGTGGCTTCGCTGTAATAGGTGAATCGGCCGCCGGCTCGGGGAATGAAATTCAGCCAGCCAAAAAATGTCTGCGGCAGCGTGATCTGATGATATGTGTCGGCGCGAGCCGCTTCGAAATTCAAGTCTGGAGGCGCATTGTTGGTTTCAGCGAACAACCGGCGATAGTAGCCCGCGGTGCTTTCCGTCTCGTAATAGAATGGCGAGGTGCCCAATTCCTGGCGAAATCCCGACAGCCGCACATCGGGCAGGCGTTCGACGGTTTCGTAGAAATTGTTCAGCCGCGGCTGCGCCAGAACATCCAGGCTGAAATTCTGCCAGAACTTGTTTACTTCAACAAAGGTGTTCGGCTGAGGATTGTTG
>JBQCEJ010000634.1:0-2724 GCA_051960355.1 Verrucomicrobiota bacterium
GCCACCGCGACGACCACGCCATGGACAGAATACAGTTACGAGGTCACCACCACGAACGGCGTCACGTTCTACGATCAGTTTGATTTTGTGAAAGCAACCGGCGCAGCGGGACAATTCTATCTGACCGATGCTGAAGTGGTACCGGTCGAACCCGGGCCCATCACCCGGGCACTGGTAAGTTCTGCCACGCAGCTATCCTCCAATGAAATTCAATACACCTTCAACACCGCCGAGCGGATCAAAGCGAGCCCCACGCAACCGTCGCTCACCTGTTCGGTCACGCTGGGAAGCGCGCCCACCAATTTGAATGAGCTGAACTGGACGATTCTCAGCAGCACCAACACCGCGCTGGGCACGATTTACGCCGCACCCGCGTTTGTGCCGGTCAACCCGGAATCGATCCAGTGGTTGATGCCGAACGGCGAAGGGGTGCTGCTCCCCGGCAGTGACATTTTCGATCCGATCAACCGGCGGGTGGACTCGCAGCTCACCACCTGGACGCACGAACAAACCCTTGCCATGCACGGCGTGATCACTGCGGAAGGTGATGGCTATTATCTCATCAACGACACGCCCGTTTGCACGGATGTGTATTACAAGGCCTCTCAGGTCACACCGCAGTATTACGTGTACATGCCGTTCGTAGGGCATCGCGGAAGCAAGGGGAAACTGGATCACACGCGTTCCGTTTCGTACCGCTTTGTGGACGAGGGCACGGGTTACGTTGGAATCGCCAAAGATTACCTGGCCAACTATGCGCAGCCGCGAGGTTATCACGTCACCTATGCTGAAAAAGCAAAGCACAATCCCGGTTTGATGAATTATGTCGGAACACCAAGTCTTCTGGGTGGTCTGGGCGCTGACACGGCTATTGAACAAGGCCTGATCTCGACTTTGAAAGCGGCGGGCATTGATCGCGCCACGCTGCGGACCACCAACATCGACGTGGCCGCCGCCGCACAAGCCGCCGGATGGAACACCTATCGTTACGACAATTATTGGGATTCAATTCACCAGGTCTTTGAAGACAACGACTGGCTCAAACGCAACGCCGACGGCACGGTCACGGACACCGGTTGGGGATCGGGAACCAATCACCTGTACGTGTGCTGCCCGGACTACATCGCGCAGGTCGCGCGGCAGGAAATTCCCTTGTGGAATGCCGGGCTCAATCATCAGACCTGGTTCATTGACGTCTTTGCGACGGTCTCCGCTTACTCGTGCTATTCCACGAATCACCCGGCCACGGAATTGGACACGCTCGCGGCCCGGGTGGCGATCTGCAAATACATCACAGAGGAACTCGGCATGGCGTTCTGGACCGAAGGTGCGGGCGAGTTTCTGGTGCCGTACGCGGTTTACGGCGAGGGGCCCATGTCATCCTACGGCGTCTCGGGCGCCTCTCCGAAATACCGCATTCCGCTCTGGAGCCTGGTTTATCACGATTGCTGGGAAAACAGCTGGCACACCTTCGGCGGCAATCTCAATGCTGACGCGAACATCTGGAAGACCAACGACCTTTACAACATCTTGTACGCTTCCAAGCAGTTGATGGGCTTTACGGCCGACCCGAACTCCAGCGTTTATTTCTACAAGCCCGGCTTGATCGA
This sequence comes from Verrucomicrobiota bacterium, assembly GCA_051960355.1. Classification (GTDB taxonomy): domain Bacteria; phylum Verrucomicrobiota; class Verrucomicrobiia; order Limisphaerales; family DASXHY01; genus DASXHY01. The sequence goes on from JBQCEJ010000634.1 coordinate 1,611, forward strand.
AAACGCCATCCGGTCCATCCGCGAAGTGACCAAAGTCACGCAGCAGGTGGGCTTGTACGAAATGGTGGATCACCGTTTCCTCTCCAACGACGGCAATGTTCAGATGACCCGGTACAAAAATGGCGTGGATGTTTACGTCAACTTCGGCGGAAGCGACTTCACCTATGGCGATCTGGTCATCCCCGCGCAGGGCAGCATCACCCGGAATATTTCCGAGATTATCAAGGCCAACAATACCGACAGTCTGAACGAGATCACGAGCTGGCAGAGCTTAACCGTGCCGGGACCTGACGACTTTGCGGCTTGGACGAACGGTTCCGGTTCGAGCGCCGTCAGCCTCGGCGATAATGCCAGTTGGTATGGAATCAAGGTTTACAATCCGGGCGCCACGCCGCAGATCCTTGCCGGCAACAGCCTGACGCTCGGCGCGGGTGGTATCACGCTCAGCGGAAATAATTTTTCATTCTCAAACCGCATGATCCTCGACCGGGACCAAACCTGGAACCTGGGAACGAAGGCGTTGTTCGCCCGCGGCCCGATCGCGGGCAACAACGTGACGATCAACATCACCAGCCCGGCCAGCAGTTATGTGGACATGTTGGGATCACTCGCTGATTTCACGGGCACGATCAATTACAGCGCGCCGGCACGTTTGCGTGTGCTGCGTTTCGATGGCGACGCTGTGGTGGTGAACATGCAGTCCGGAGCCGCGTTTGATGCCTACGGCTACAACGGAACCACGGTTGTGGGTGATTTGATCACAACGAATAAAAATGCCGCGCTCGGCGGCGGTGATCAGAACGGAACGGTGACGTATGAGATTGGCGCTTTGGGCAACGATTCGACCTGGGCGGGACGCATCCTGAACGGCGGAACGGGAAGCACGCCGACTTCGATCCGAAAGGTGGGCGCGGGCAAATGGACGTTGTCAGGCACGAATACCTACACGGGATCAACGATGATCGATGGCGGCACGCTCGCCCTCAGCGGCATTGGCAGCCTGCCCAACTCATCGTTGATTGCGATCAGCGATAACGCCACCCTGAGTGTGTCGGGTTTAAGTTCCACGTTCACCCTCGGAGCCGCCCAGACGCTCTCGAACAATGCCTCAACC
>JBQCEJ010000635.1:0-3738 GCA_051960355.1 Verrucomicrobiota bacterium
ACGGCCGAAGTCGTGTTCGAATTTTACGAACACAACCTTGCCTCGAACAACCTGCCACTGCTCTTCACGGCCAGCGGCAGCAGCACGCCGCTGAGCCTGACGCACGTCACGAAGTGGACGGAAACGACCACGATCGAACGGCCGTCGCCGTTGCACTCCGAACGCACCCGCAGCGAGCGACGCGTGGCCGTGGCGGGATTGATCCTGGCTGACACCACCCAGTCCCTCGATGCCCGTCGGGCGGCGCTGAAAATCAAGAAGGACGAGCTGGACCAGCTCGACTGCAAAGAAGGCACGTTGCAGTTTGGTTCCGGAGCCTCCGAGTTTTTCAACCGGAAAGTCCGCGTCAGTGACGTGACGGCCGAAGTCGATGAAGCCACCGACAGCCTGTCGTATTCGTTCACCGCGGCTTACACCCGTTTTCCGGATGAGAGCAACTATGCCACTGTCGAGTTTGAAGCCCATCAACGGGATGCCAACACCGGCGAGCAGATGCTGGAGATCACCGGCCGGATTGTCGCCGACAGTGAGGCCTCCGCTCGCGCCCGGCTGGAGGCGTTGCAGACCGCCATGCTGGCGCAATACGGTTACACGGCGGCGCAACCCCTGCGTCAGGACACGTCCCCCAAGCAACTGTCTGCCAATGCGGATGGCGATGCGTTCCTGGAACTGAGCTTCGCGCTCGAGTTCCGCCGCTGGCGCTCCACGAATCAAATCGCCACGTTCAAGCGCACCGGTGGCACCACTGCGGTGGGGCTCGACAATGTGCGGCTCTGGACGCTCGACTATCAGCGCAGAGACTTCAATGAAATGCGTTCGCAACGCGCGTTCGCCGGCGGGCGGATCGATGCGTCCGGCACGTTCAAAGGGGACATGACGCTGAGCGAAGCTGAGCGGCGCACGGCGTTGATCGCCCAGGCAGTGGGGCTCGAAGCGGAGATCAATCATGCCGATGGCACCCTGACCTATGGTGCGATTTCCAAAATCGTTCGCGTGCAGAATTTCCGGGCGGAAGTCAATCAGGCCATCACGGGCATCGATTGGTCGCTGACCGCCAGTTACACCAATTTCCCAGATGAAGCCGGCTATGCCACGGCTGAGTTCACCGCGGCCCAGCGCGTGGCGGTGGAGGATGGCGAACAATTCCTGGCCCTCTCCGGCCGCATCTTCGCGCCTGACGAAACCCTGGCGCGCGCCAAGCTCGATGCGCTGCGGACAACCATTCTGACCGGCTACGGTTACACGGTCGCCCAGCAGCAGCGGCAGGAAATCGTTGCCAGTTCAGTTTCTGCCAACGGGGACAAGACCGCCGGACGGGAAGATCACGAAGCGGAGGATGGAACTACCTTCATTGAACTGACGTTCAGTGAGGATTACCGGCGCCGCAACTCGAACCTCGTCAATTGGACGCTGCGCACAAGCACGGGCGACGACACCGCCAGCGGATTGCAAACGACCGCATATTCCGGCTACGTGATCGCCTCGGGCGCTACGGCGGACGCTGCCTATACCACGGCATTGGCCAAGGCACAGGAGCTGGGAGCGGGCAAGGAAACCGAAGTCGGCGGCAGTGCGTTTCTCAAGCGGCAACAGATCAATTGGGAAAAGCGGCAGACGCAGGCCAGCAACGCGGTGGAATTTGTGCGGCTGGAATTCTCCTACGAATACCAGAGCAAGCTGGCTGCCGGACGCGCGTATCTGGAAGTCACCGCCGATTCCGTCACGGATCCCTTCGGCATGGATACGACCAGTGTCAGCGGGTTTGTCGTGGCTGTGGATTTCGCCACGGCCCAAGGCATCTACCTCGCCCGCGTGCGCAACGCCTATAATGGGTCCAATGTGCGCAACGAGCGCACCAGCCAGAGCCGGGTGGAAACACAGGTGGGCGCGGCGTATGCCACGCAACAGGTGCGGTTGGATTTCGGATTCCAGATCTTCTCGGTTAAAGCCGCGGGAAAAATTTCGTATCGTTACGGCATCGCGATCAGCCGCGATTTCCTGACCCTCGAAAAGACCACGCGAGTCCACGGCTCGATCTTCGCGGAGAACCGGGTCACGGCCGAAACCGCCCTGGACAGCCTTGTGGCCGGACTGGGATTGGGTTCACAAGTGCGTTCCGATCGGAATGAAGATCGGGAATACACAAGCGATTCGGCCGACGTGTTTGTGAAGCTGGACTTTGACGAAGCGTATGCCGCCGCTTTGACCGGCGTCGCCGGCGTGCTGGAAATGCATCTCTCCGAGAAGGTGCAATATAGCGGGCCGCGTTGGGTCGTGCAGCCCACACTGCAAGAAGCCGATGGCAGCGGCGGTTACGACGTGCCGCAATCGGTCAGCAAGGTTTCCGGCGGTCGGCGCATCGAAGGATTTGTCAGCGGTGCCGATCGGTCCGTGTGCGAAGCGTGGGCGCGGCGGCATCGAGGGATGCTGACCGGCGACGCGGACGGGAACAGTTATCCCATGCCCGAGTCGATGGATGCCGATTTCGAATTTGTGCCACGGATCGATGGCATTGCCGAGGATGGCCTTGTGGAAGGCCAAGACGCGAATGTGCGGTTGTGGCGCGTGAACTTCTCCTTCGCTGAAATCCTGCCGAACTATCCGCCGCCGGGGTAGAAGAGTCAAAACTAGGGATCCCCCGTGTCTTGCAAGCCGGGACCGTTCGCGGTATTGATTTCGCATGAACAGAGGCAGGGTGCTGAAGGTTGGGATCGTTTCGATGGCCATTTCCATTGCGTGTTTCCTGTTCCTGCTGACGTTGTCGGCCGGACCGGAAGAGTTGATGCATCGTGATGTTGAACAGAAGCTGAGTGAAAAGTCAGGCGCGACGATCATCAACGCGCCACACAATGCGCCCGGCCTTGACCTGGCGGTCATCGAGGCGGACACCCAAGCACGCCAATCCAATATCGCCGGCATGCAAGCCGATGCCCTGATGGAGCGGCGGTTCGCCAAGCAACGCGTTGCGGCTTACACGGCGCTCGCGTTTGCGTTCGTCTGGATTCCTGCATTCCTTTTCTTGTTTCTCACATCCCCGAAGAGTCAGACGCAGGTCCTCGCGCGCCCCTAATTCTTTAGCTTGCCTTCCCGGTCAATGCACCGGAAGGTATTCAGTATTCCTACGGAGTGGATTCAAAAGGGACTATGCGCGTATTAATTCAGCAGATCGGAACGGGCTTTTTTTTAAAACCTACCGGAGGATGGACAGACAAATGTGAACAGGCGATGGATTTCCGGCATGCGACAGACGCGCTGAATGTTTGTGTGCTGAACAAATTATCGGGTGTGCAAATCGTGCTCAAATTTTCTGACCCGGTTTTTGATATCGCCATACCCATCGCCGAAACGCGACGCTCAGAAGATCGGCTGTGACCGGCCGAGCTAGCTCGGGGCAAAGAGTGGCAGATCCGCAAACTCCGCTGGAACGGCGCGCACATCAGTAAGGCGGCGAACGGGCCGGAATTCCGGCCGCAGGATATTGGCGATGGGCGGCGCAGCCTGAAGGCGTGCGACTACAGCCGTTTGCGTGGCGGGCACGTGACCCCAATTGTTTTGGGCGGCCGCTAATCCGGCGCGCAGTTCCGGCCAGGACTTCATCAGTTCCCGCTCGTCAATGGTGTCCTTGTTGGAGAAATCGCGCCACGCGATCCGCAGCAGTTCGGCGTGGTTCAATTCCTCCACGTGCTTTTGCATGAGCTGGCCATCCAGCACCAGTTCCGCCGCGTCGGATTTCTCTTC
>JBQCEJ010000636.1:0-7154 GCA_051960355.1 Verrucomicrobiota bacterium
CCTTGCGACCGCCAGCTTTGCGCCCGCCGCTTTTGCCTTTTCGTGGTTTGGCCATAATGATGCTTTCTGTTGTGCGAAAACGTGGTTTCCGCGTTGTGTTCGACTTTCGGGAAACGTCAGCAACCCAAACCCAAAACCACCCCAAAAACCGTCAAAAATCCCAATTTTCCAGGGGTCAAAAAACACCGTTCCCGTGTTGACACAATGTGTCTTTTGTATTACATTTGTATTACGGTAGTTCGGGACCGAAAAGAAACCCGAAGGACAACCGGAAGTCCGAAAAACCCGGCGCTGAGCGGTGGCTCCTGAAAAGACTAAAGAGCAAGCCAACCGCAAGACGGCGAAAACCACGGGGCGCAAGCCTCTGTAACTCCTGACACAACCGTCAGGCACCCGGCGAGAGCAAAGCGGAAGCATAGCTCGCCGGTTCGGGAAAAGGCCGAGGCATCCATCGCCAGTAATTCAAGAAAACGGTGGGAGCAGAACCTAAAAACCGAAAGACCCCGAAAGCTGAGAAGTCGATTCCCCAAAATTCAAAGAAGGAATGCGGACCGTCCAGTTTCGGATCAGGTCGCGGGAAACTCATCCCGCCTGATGAGCCGGGTCAGTCACCCGGCGAAACCTGAAGGCTGCAACTTTTTTTTCGGCCTTTGTATTACATTTGCAATACTATGAAACACACGATCACCGACCGGCACGCTCGCTCCAACGGACAAGGACAGGGCATGAACTGGATTCGCAAAGAAAAGCGGCTGGCCATCTACCTGCGCGACGGACTGGCCTGCTGTTACTGCGGCGAAGGGGTTGAAGACGAAGCCAAACTCACGCTCGACCACCTGAAGCCCCACAGCCAAGGCGGCACGAACGAAACCAGCAACCTCATCACCGCCTGTCATCGCTGCAACTCACTGCGCCGAAACCGGGGGTGGACGCGTTTCGCGGCAGACGTGGCTCGCTACATCAATCACGGCACCAAGGCCGAGGACATCACCCGCCACATCAAACGCTGCGTTCGCCGCTCCATCGACCTTCCGGCAGCAAAGAAACTCATCTCCAAACGCGGCTTCGTCGCCGCGCTCCGCTCGGCCTGAGCGGGGTCGGTCGCGGGAAACTTATCCCGCCTGATGAGGCCCGGCAGTTCCGGGCCGAAACCGAAACCACAAAAAGCGCCCCGCCATTGTGCAGGGCAAAAAAGGTAACATGAGCAAGCACACCAAAAACTCCGCGAAAAACACAAACTCCACCCCCGTCTGCGCCCCGGTCATGGGTGAATACAACGGCAAACCCACGATCACCCTCAAGCGCACCGAGGATGACAAGTATCCCTTCACCTTCGGCGCTGCCAAAGCGCGCCTCATCGTCGAACACTTCGAGGCAATCAAAGCCTTCGCCTCGTCCGCCAGCAAGTAATGCGTTCCAACTTCCACAAACCTGTTTATGAGCGAATCCAACATCAAAGCCGTTCTCGTTCGGATCACCATCCGCATCGTCCCCAATTCCCGGCAGGACCCAACCATTACCGATGAAGTCCGCCTTCAAACAGCACTCGGCAAGGGTGCCGGAAAATGGGTCAAATACATGCTCCCGGAAAGTTCCTTCGCCGCCATCCGCGCTGCCGGAGGCGACTTCCGCCGCCGCCATTACGATCTCACCCTGCCTTGGGAAGAGGGCTATCGCCTCCTTCCCTCTGGCGGGCATGAGAAATACGAAACCGAGTTCGCCCAACACGCCGCCAAGTTCGAAACGGCCAAGGAAGAATTCGGCGCTCGCTACTCCGCACCGTTCGTGGTGGACGCCGACAGCATTGAAGCTGCCGAATACGTGAGCCTGCTCGAAAGCGTCGGCAGAAAAGGCGACATCCCGAAAGGCAAACAGTTCACCCTGCCCTGCCTCGTCGATCAAGCCCGCCTCATGCACAACGGCACCTTCGATGAATCTCTCTACCCTGAATGGCGATTCCTCAAACAACGCTTCTCCATCGGCATGGAGTTTACGCCCGTCCCCAAGGCGTCGCACTTCATCACGGGCGGCATCGCCAAGGATGCCATCGAAGAAATGCGCGATGACCTCGAACGCCGCAACAACGATCGCGTCCAAGCCGCCGTCCAAGACACGTGGACCCGGCTCATGACGCCGGTCCAAAACATCGCCGAGAAGCTGTCCGACCAAAAAACCATCTTCCGTGATTCGCTCATCGAAAACGTGAAGGAAATCGTCGGCCTCATCCCGCAACTCAACCTCACCAACGACGCCGAACTCACCCGCACGGCCCGTGTGATTGAAGAACGCTTCGCCAACCTCGACCCCGCTGTGCTGCGCGAAGACGTATCCGTTCGCCGGCAAGTCTCCAAAGCTGCAAAGGAACTCGTTTCCTCCTTCGGTAAAATCGGCAAACGCCGCTTCGCTTAACTCCTAAACCGCAAACCGCAATCAACCGTAAATCAACTTATGAGTCACATCGCAACCATCGCAACAACCATAACCGACCTGAACGCCGTGAAACTCGCCTGCGCCGAACTCGGCCTGACGTTTAATGAAAACCAAACCACCTGCATGTTCTGGCCGGATGCCGGACAGCCGCAACTACAACCCTGCGACCACGCAATCCAGCTTCCCTCCGGTTCCTACAAGATGGAGCTTGGCTTGGTCAGGAATCCAGACGGGTCTTATGCGCTCGTCGGCGACGACCTGCTTCATCAATCCGAAGCGGACGGCCCTACCGGTGAGTATTGGGTGAAGGCGATCTTCGGCATGGACAAGAATCCGCTCGGCCGAAAATTTCAAAAACTCATTCAGCTCTACGGCGTCCACAAAACCACCCTCGAAGCCAAGAAAAAGGGCTGGCTCGTCAACCGCAGTTACGTGCCAGGAACACAGAAAATCCAGCTCACCGTCACCGGAATGTAATCCCATGAAACAAATCAAAGTCATCATCAGTGAAGACGGCTCCGTTGAAATCGAAGCCGTTGGATTCAAAGGCAACTCCTGCGAGCGCGCCACCGCCGCTCTCGAAAAAGCACTCGGCGTGAAAACCGGAGGCAAAAAGAAACCCGAATACCGGCAGGAAGACAAAACCCATCTGCACAACTGACCCATGAAAGCACAAATGCAAATCCTCACGTTCCACGAATCCGGCATCATCACCGCGCTCGACACGCGAGGCGGGGTGGACGCGGAACAACTCGGCATGGTCAAGCGCACGCGGGCCAGTCACATCTGGCCCGCTCATCCGGTCAAACGCGCTGCATTCCGCATCCTCCGCCGCCTGTTCGGAGAATCCGGCAGGGTCGCCACGTGGCTGCGCCAATGGCGCGGCCCGTGGGAAGTCCGCTTCGTGGACCCGCTCGCGCCCCGCCGCATCGGTGCGGTCGTCTTCAGTCACATTTCCCGTCGCGTCTGCGTGGCTTGGGAAATCGAACAACTCAACGGCAAGGTCTAAAACCCCAAACATCCATAAACCAGTTTCAACCACATGAAAAATCGCATCATCAATTACATCCGCGCCGGATACTCCGGCCTCTACGTCGTCAGCCACGAAGAACAGCGCGTCGAAGCCGAAATGCTCGCCTGCCTGTCCGATAAAAAACTCAGCGGCTTCAAGCTCCACGCTTGGAGCATCACCGAGGGCATCGTCTCCATCGACGAAACGCCGAACGCCATCGCCGAAACGGAAGACCCGTTCGCCATGCTCAAACAGTTCGATTCCATGCCCGAAAAAACCATCCTGCTCGCCCGGGACTTCCACATGATCCTCAGCGATCCGAATCCCATGATCTTCCGCAAGGTCAAAGATTCCCTGTTGATGGCGAAAAGCAAAAACAAGGTGCTGGTCATCGTCGGCTGCAAACTCAACCTCCCCGCCGAACTCGAAAAGGAAATCACCATCCTCGAATACTCCCTGCCCGACCGGGCACAACTTCGCGAAGTCATGAAGTCCGTATCGGCCTCCGCCAATGTGAAAGTCTTCGAGGACATCGCCGAAACGTTTATTGATGCCGCCTCCGGCCTCACCACCACCGAAGCGGAAAACGCCTTCGCGCTCTCCATCGTGGAAGCCAGGGAAATCGTCGCCAGCTTCGTGTCCCGCGAAAAGGCCAACACGATCAAGAAAAACGGCCTGCTCGAAATCGTGGACTCCAAAGTCACGCTCGATGACATCGGCGGCTTGGAAAACCTCAAACAAGACCTCATCGAAAAGAAGCACAGCTTCACCAAGGCCGCTCACGAATACGGCATCAAGACCCCACGCGGCGCGCTGATTGTCGGGCAAGGCGGCACTGGCAAGTCCCTCACCGCACAGGCCGCGAAGAACATCTTCGACCTGCCCCTGTTGCGGCTCGAAGCCGGCAAACTGTTCGGCTCCCTCGTCGGCCAGTCGGAAGGCAACTGGCGCAGTGCCTTCGCCACCGCCAAGGCCATCGCCCCGTGCATCCTCTGGATTGATGAAGTCGAAGGTCTGTTCTGCGGCTCGCAATCATCCGGGCAAACCGACAGCGGCGTCACCAACCGCGTCATCAAAGCCATCCTCCAAGACATGCAATTCAACTCGGAAGGCATCTACTTCGTCATGACCTCAAACGACATCGACGGTCTGCCCGATCCCCTCATTGACCGCATGGACGTTTGGAGCGTGGACCTGCCCAACCAATCAGAGCGGGAACAAATCTGGAAGATCCACATCGCCAAGCGAAAACGCGATCCGAAGAAATTCGACATCGCCGCACTTGCCGCCAAGACGGACGGGTTCAGCGGTCGGCAGATCGAAGCCATCGTTGACAAGGCACTCACGCTCGCCTTCAACGACAAAGGCCGCGAACCCAAGAACGCCGACTTCATCACCGCCACCGGGCGCTTCGTCGCTACCAGCATCACGATGAAGGAAGCCATTGAGAAACGCCGCGAACGACTGCGCAACCGCGCCACCCCCGCCAGCGCACCGGAAGCCAAACAATCGGCCAGTCGCAAGATCGTGAAGTAACCAACCGGCGCGGTGGACGCGAGTCCGCCGCGACTCTCAACCCCCAAAGGAAATTCACTATGGAACAATTCAAAACCGTCCTCGGCACGAATCACGGCAAGCCGAAAAGCCGAATCTGGATCGAAGGCAAACGCCTCGTCGAAGCCGGGTTCACCGTTGGCACCCGCTACAACCGGGAACTTTTCGAAAACGCCATCCGGCTTGGCATCCACCCGGAAGGCAAATTCAAAGTCAGCGGCAAAGGCTACAAACCGATCATCGACATCACCGGCTCGGCAGTCACCGACCGCTTCACCGGCACGCATGTCAACGTCAGGTTCGAACCGTCCTGCATCACCATCGCGTTTTAACATGGACGAGAAACTTTTAGCCAGACGCTACGCCTGCCCGAATCGCGAAAAGATGAAATGGCAGGTAGAACCGGGCCTCGCCCAATGTCACGGTTGCAGCCGCTTCTGCGGCATGGGATGGCCGTCTGAATCCTCCACACCGAAAGAATTCGCAAGCGACGTTCAGCCCGAGCTGTTCGCCCTTCAACCCTAAACCCGTTTGCCAAGAAAGACACAATCACATGAGCACAAACAAAAGAACCAAAACAGCGCAGCCGAAGAAGCCGAAACTCACCCCGTTCCAAAAGCAAGTCATCGAAGCCTTGGAATACCTGTTCACCGTTGACGCATGGGAAATCCCCGATGATGCCGTCGTCGGGAAGTTCGCCACCAAAATCCGCGAACTCGAAACCCGCCTCAACGCACTCGACAACCGCCCCGCCGTCCAGCGCATCGACCCCATTGTCGCGCTCGGAAAGAAAGGTGGTGCTAAGTGAAAAAAACCAAGCCCGGCAACCTCCCTCCCGAGGAATACATTCCCCAATCCACATCCGATTTCATCGGCGGCGCGGGGCAGATCGCGAACATCCTCAAAGGCAAAGCCGCCCGCCTCACCAAAGGCGAAACCGGCAACGCCAAAATACTGCTCTACGGAATGCCCGGCGTCGGCAAGACCCGCCTAGCGGAATTCTTCGCCCGCCAGCTCACCGGCTACGAAGGCAGGATCGAACATGCCGTTCAAATCGAACTGGCCAACGGCCGTAACGTCGGCGTCGAACTCATCCGCAAGTGGCAGGATGCCGGTCGCTACTTCAGCGTCTTCGGCAAATGGGACGTGAAGATCGTCGATGAACTCGACACCTGCCCGCCCGCCGCGCAGGACTTGCTGCTGTCCTACCTCGACCACCTGCCCAATCGAACCGCCTTCATCGGCACCAGCAACCTTGACCTGAACCTGCTTGTTGCCCGGTTTCAAACCAGACTCCAGCAATTCAAAGTCTCGGCACCGGACACCGACTCCATCACTGGCTTCCTCACCAAGTGGAAGCTGCCAAAGCACATCATCAGCGAAATCGCAGTCGGCTCGGGCGGCAACGTCCGCGCTGCCCTGCTCGACGCTCAATCCATCCTCGACGCCAGAGCCACCTGACCAGCGCGGTGGACATCGCAACAACTCAACCGCACCGGGCGGGATGTTCTCACGAGCATCCCGCCCTTCCTCTGTAAACCTGTTTTCCAATGAGCAAAAAAGACAAACCTCAAACCGATTTCCGCAAAATCCTCGAACCCATCACCCGGCATCACGACACGCGGAAAGTCTTCGATGCCTTCGTCCGATTCGCCGCCTGCGCCCTCGCCGCACAGACCCGCGAGCCGGAATACTTCGAAGAACTCAAACGCTGGAACAAAGACGAAATGAAATGCTTCGCCGATGCCCTCGGCGCTTTGATCCTCGAAATGGAGCAACGCCCGTTTGAAGACATCATCGGGTGCTATTACATGGAATTCGCCCTGTCCACCAAAGGCCAGCAGTGGAACGGCGAGTTTCACACCCCGCAATCCATCTGCGAACTCATGGCCGGGATCACCTACGGAGACGGCTCCGAGTTTCCCGCTGAAGGACCGATCACAGTCTGTGAACCCGCCTGCGGAGCCGGGGCCATGATCCTGGCACTCGCCAAAGTCGTCACCCCGCAAGTCCGCCGCCGCCTGCGCGTCACCGCGATCGACATCAATCGCACCGCCTGCGACATGACGTTCATCAACACCACGCTGTGGGGCATCCCCTGCCGCGTCCTTCACGGCAACACACTCTCCATGGAATTTTGGAATGCGTGGTCAAACAT
>JBQCEJ010000637.1:0-3890 GCA_051960355.1 Verrucomicrobiota bacterium
CAAAGACGCCAATGGCAAATAAGATCGGCGCGGCAAAAGCACCGAGGAAACGGAGACGTCGAAACAAGCCGACGACCAGGTAGGCCGCAACGATCGTCCAACTCACGAAGGTGATGGCTTCATAGAGATTGTTGACCGGACAACGGTTGAAAGAGAAACCGCGTTTGACCATCGCAGTGGTGTGCAACGCAAAGGCGAGCAGCAGCAGGAAATAGTTGATCCGGTCGTCCTTGCGAAAACCGCGTCGCCACAGGAAAACCGAATAAACCATGCTGAGCCCATAAACAATGACGGCCAGCAGAAAGAAGTGTCGGTCAGTAAGCCAAGCCACGGTGAGAGGTTAATTCGGTTGAGAATTCAAGCAAGCGGCAATTGGATTAGTCCGCGTTGTTCACTGACCGTTTCCAAAGTTGACTCCCAGCCGGCTGCGCATCGTTGGAACCACTTTCGACGGGCAATTCCGCGTGGAGTCCGCCAGGCCGGCGGCAATGCCCGACGCGTAGGCGGTGGCCGCCGAGGTTCCGTTGACGATGTAAGAGGCGCCGTTGAACGGAACCAAACTGGTTCCCGGTGTCATGATGTCCACGAAATTGCCGCGATTGGCGTAATTCGCAACCTGCCCGTTGCGATCGCCGGCTGTGACCGCAATGACTTCGGGATACGCAGCGGGATAAACGGGCGTGGTGACGGGTTCATTTCCTGCGGCACTAAAAAAGACGACTCCTTGATCGCTGGCCTGTTTGATCAGATTGTGCAGGACCGTGCTGTCGCCGCTGCTGCCGAGGCTGAGATTGACGATATTGGCGCCTTGGTTTACCGCGGCATAAATGCCTTGAGCCACCAGGAACGTGCTCGTGGTTTCGTAATTTCCATAAACATCCACCGGCAGAATTTTCATTGAAGTGTTGCCCGCGGTGTTGGCCTGAACGCCGCGCATCAGGGTTTCAACCATCGCCAGCCCGTGCGTGAGTTCACTGGGAGACGCGCTTGCTGTTGCGGCTTGTGACTCATCGGCAACTGAAATTCCCGGCATGAAGAATTTATTGAGACCCGAGGGGACTGCTTGCATGCCTCGGGTGTCCAGCACGGCGACAATCACGTCGCAATCGCCGCTGGGTTCCTTCAGCTTCAGATTGATGTCCGGGGCGATGTTCCCATCCAGTTGCATGGTCGGCAGCGGCTGTTCCATCGCGAAATTGGAGTCGATCGATTCAACGTCGCTATTGTTCGACAGGCAATTTCGGGCGACCTGAGTGGCGGCTTCGTCTTCGAATTTGACACGGTAGATGTTCAGCCCCTCAATTCGCCCGACGACGTTGGTTGCTTGAAGGCAGGCAAGGTTTTCGATCTTGGCGCCGCGTTTGAGCGTGATCACGAGTTCATTGGAAATCGGCTTGCGGGAATCCTTTCGCGCGTTCAAATCGGCGGGCTTCATCAGCAGCGTGGCATTCTTCTGGGAAGAGTGAAACACGTACAGTCGCGCGTTGGAATTGGTCTGCGGAACGAGCGCGAAATTGAGCGCGCCCAGCAAATGACGCAATGCTTGGCCCGATGGAAGATCTTTGAATTTTGCCGAGATATTGAGCGTGGAGTTCGATTCGAGGTAAACGTGCCAGCCGGTCAGCTTCGCCACGCCTTCGAGCAAACGGGTGAGGGGAACGGATTGAATGTCGGCGCTGACGCGGTTGTTGTTGGTATTCCAGTTCAGCGTTTCGGCCGCCGCCGAGCATTGCGACAGTAGCGAGAATAAGGTGAGTGCAATCAAAGCCCAGACGAGCCGAGGTTGAACGAGACGTTCCATGCACCCGAATATACCCAAGGCTTGGCGGAAAGAAAGAGCGGTGATTTCCGCTCACGGGCGCTTCAAACGGAAAAATTCCTGTCCGGCATTGATGGGAACAATTGTAGCGTTCTGACTGGAATTGGTATCGACGGAGACCGTTGCGTTCACAGGTTTCCATGAAACCGGCGCAGTCAGATTGGTCGTGGATTGCAGATGGAATCCCGCGGGTGAAACTGGCCAAACGAGCGCCAGGCTTTCGCTGTTGGTCAGAGCGGCCTGCAAAGTCAGCGAGAAAAACTCGAACGCGAGCGCGTATGTTTCACCGGACGTGACCTGAGCGTTGCCTTCTTTGAGCACCTGTAGATCGTAACGCCCCGGCGGAAGTTGCGGCAAAGAGAGATGTTCAATGTTGTCGATCGCGCTGATGCTTGCGGCAACGAGATTGCCGCTGGGGATGTCATAAAGGAACAGGTTGAGATTGTTGATCGCCGTTTTCCCCTGTTGTCGGTTCCAAGCCAGGGTGACGGTCAGGGTGTAGCTGTTGGTGCCGGTTAAATCGAAATAGTAGTGATTGATTTTGTCTTGGCTGGATGTGGTGGAGAGCGAATTGTAATCCCAGCCGATCAACGAAGACTCGTTGTTGAGGTTTGAGCCTGCTGGATGCGGCGCTCCAGATGTAATGGTGGTCATTTCGATCGGCAAGTGCTTGCCGCCTTTCAACTGATTCCAGGAGTTGAACACATTCACCACACCCGCTCCGTAACGCAGATCGAGCGGGCGCGTCGAACTGTTGGTCCACCCGCTCGGCTTGACAGCGCCGTTCAGCAGCAGGGTTTTGATCGTGATCAAATTGGTTGCCACGGACGTGTTCGCGCCGCCATCACCACGCGTCGCAGCCTGGAGGAGAATCGCCGCGGAGCCCGCGACGTGCGGTGTCGCGAAGCTGGCAACAGTTCCAGGCGCGATGATATCAGGTTTGCAACGTCCGTCTGGCGTCGGGCCGAAAGGCGGATTGGCATCATCGGACACTCCGACTGCAATGCAATTGAACGAGGTGGCCGGCGGAAAAATTTGTTGACCATTGAAGCCCGCGCCTGAAACGAAGATCGTGTTGTACTTGGCTGCGTAATCATCGTAGTCCGGTTCGACGGTTGAGTCCCGGTTGAAAATAAAGCTTTGATTCACAATGCGGCTCGGGCTTGCAGGCGACAACACAAGCGCACCGATGAAGTGATTGTAGAAATACTCAGCCTCGTAATTATTCACGTGACTGATCTGTGGGGCCACGCCAACGCTGGTGCCGAAAAAATTGGCCCCAACGGTATTCGCGTGTCCGGATTCAGCGCCGACTGAATTGGTAAAAGTGGCGCTGGAACCCAGGGCGGAGATGTAAGTAAAGAGGCTGACCGGCTGCCCGACGTTGGCGGGATTTACTTCAAACGGAGGAGGGGAATTCGTTGTCTGTGGGGCTTCCACTTGCGCGACGGTCATCCCGGCACCTTGCAACGAGGGATCGAATTGGCGGAGCAGGCTGACTCCAATCGTGTCCAGATTGCTGGCGTGGGCTGCTACACAAGTGGTCAAAAGCAGGACGGCGCTAAAACGCATGACTTTCTTCGTAAAAGTGGGTTCGGCCATTTGCTAGCAATCACTTACGTGCAAAACTCGTGCCTTTCTCAAGAGAATTCATCGAAAAAAAGGGTCAAGCATCACGGAAACAGTCGGCACAAACCTTGCGTAGCCTTCCCAAATTACACGAATGAACGGCGCGTTGAACACTGAAGCAGAGACATTGGCTCATTCCAAGGCAAGTGTCCATTGGGCTTGGAACGTTTCGCTTTGGCTCCGGGCGTTAGGTTTTCGTCTGCGCAGTCTTTTGTTCCGCGCGGCTCCCGCTTCGGGTGTGACGCTGGATGTACTCCCAATCCCGGCAGATGTGAAAGCTCGACAGTCTCACCAAGCTTCGAGGAGAGGTTGGGTCCGAGAACTTTCTGTTGTGGGAATCATTGTCGCTGGTTTGGGCGCGCTGATTGGATTTTCGCTCTATCTGGCAGCCATGCGCATTTATCAAGTCGATGAGTGCATGGAACTCTATGTCGCCAAGATT
>JBQCEJ010000638.1:0-4243 GCA_051960355.1 Verrucomicrobiota bacterium
GCTTCAACGTGCGCAAACCCGCAGGGCAATGATTTCACACAATCAGAATGCACATTGAAGCGACCTGAAGGTCGCGCTCCGGGGGCAGTGTCAGGATGCACCCAACCCACAGCAGAAATCGTTTCAAAAACACCCTTGACGAGGTCACGTCCGTTCATAACGATTGCCGCACAGGAATTAAACCCAACGCAGAGGCTTCCCCTCGGGGTGCGCGTTGTCGTTTAGCGAAGGTTCAACTCAAAACTAATACAGAAAGGGCGCATGACATGAGAGCACTGTACATCCACAAACTGATATCCCTCGCGTTGGCATTGCTGACGAGTGTTGCCTCGCTTCAGGCGGGAACTTGGAATCAAGACACCGATGGCACTTGGAGCGATAGCGGCAAGTGGCTTGGGGGACTGACTCCTGAAGGCATCGATGCCATTGCGGATTTCAGCACACTGGACATTCTCGGAACGCGCACCGTGACACTCGAATCACCTCACACGGTTGGCCACCTGATTTTCGGGGATCTCGCGGGCAGTCAAGGTTGGTTGATCACCACCAACGGCAGCACCGACCCTGTCTTGACCTTGGCCACCTCCGCTGGTGTACCGACCGTCAGCGTGAACAATAGCGCGGCCACGAACCGGGTCATTCTCGGCGGCACGCAAGGGTTGGTGAAAGTTGGTGCAGGTTCCTTGACGTTGCAGGGCAGCGCCAACAGTTACAGCGGCCAGACAGTGGTCAGCAACGGAACTCTGTTTCTCAATAAATCATCCGTGGCCATTCCCGGCGATCTGCTTATTGAATCAGGCGCCACCGTCTTTCTTCTTGGGGCCAACGATCAAATAGCGGATGCCGCCGTCGTAACAGTAAAGCCGGGCGGCACGCTCAATTTGAATAACCGATCGGACACGATCAACCGATTGATTCTGGACGGCGGCGTCATCACGAACGTCAGCGCTTCACCAACACTCCAAAGCACGGATTCGTTCGAGGTTCACAGCGGCGAAGTCTATTCCATCCTCGCCGGTGCGGGAAAAGTACTCGTGAAAACCACTTCTGGAACCGCGCTGCTGAATGCGGCCAACACTTACTCGGGCGGCGTCTTGATAAGCGACGGCGTTTTGCAGATTGGCAAAGGCGGAATGACTGGCACGCCGGGTGCCAGCGGAATCGCGATTACCAACAATGCGCAACTCGTGTTTAATCGAGGCGCGACCCTGACCGTTTCCGGCGTTATCAGTGGCAGCGGTTCTGTCACGAAACTGGGTGACGGCACAGTTGCTCTTTCGGGACCGAACACCTACACCGGCACCACAACCATCAGTAATGGGCTGATCAATCTCGGCAGCGCTTCTACTTTGGGCGACGGCTTCGGCACCCTGAATCTCGCGGGCGGAACGCTGAACACCACCAGCAGCCGCAGCGCCAGTAGCGCGCCAGTTTCCAATCCCATCAATCTCACCGCCGATAGCGCGATCACCACCACGAGTTCGGCGACGACGGTCGATCTGAATCTCACCAGCAGCGCCATCTCAGGCACGAGCGGCACGCTCACGTTCCGAAACGACGGCGCCAACGACAGCACGGATCTTTTCGATCCCAGATTTTCCGGCAGCGACTTCGTGTTTACCCGGCCGATTGTGGTCAATAATGGCTCCGGGCTGACGCGCCTCAATTCGTTCAACCCCGCCGGCACAACGCAAACCTTCAATGGCCCGATTTCCGGAACGGGAAGTTTTCGTCGATCGGTCAGCTCTGGCACGGGCGGCACCACTGTTTTCAACGGAACCAACACGTACTCGGGAACAACGCTCGTCAATGACGGCGTCTTGCTGGTCAATGGAGGTCTCGGCACAAATGCAGTCAGTGTTACCAGCGGTGCGTCGCTCGGTGGCAATGGAACCATTCTTGGACCAGTGAACCTTCTTTCCGGCGGAACACTCTCGCCGGGCAACTCAATCGGCACGCTCACCATCAGCAACTCCCTGATTTTTTCCAGCGGAAGCAAAGCTCTGATCGACATCGATCCGATCAGCCCAGCAAACGACCGTGTTTCGGGCCTGAGCAACGTCACGTACGGAGGTGCGCTTCAACTGAATCTGTCGGGTGCCTTGAGCGCCGGCGACATGTTTCAACTCTTTCAAGCCACCACTTATTCGGGTGCGTTCAGCAGTGTCAGCCCGGCAATCCCAGGCTCAGGTTTAGCCTGGAACACCAATTTGCTGAACATCAACGGGGTGATCAGTGTTGTGTCCACGAATGCGATTCAACAACCCGCCATGACCAATGTCACTCGGCTGAACGACGGTCGGATCCAATTCGCCTTCAGCGGTTCGCCTGGGCAGAATTATCGCGTCTGGGCAAGCAGTGACCTGAGCCTCACACCAGTCACGAACACCTGGACAGTGCTGACGAACGACATCTTTCACGGCGCCGTGGTTCAATTCATCGATCCGGATGCGACCAATCATTCCCAACGATTTTACCTTCTTACTATTCCTTGATTTCCGCCTGAGCAGTCTGTCCGCGTGCGGGCAGACTGCTTTTCCATCGTCCAATTCTCTCCGCAGTGGCGAACGCCAACTGAGCTTGCGAAATCAACAGTTCGCTCTGGCAAACTTGTCCGCAGTTTAGCTCCTGTTCAGCCTTCGTCGCTCGAGGCTTCGACTTTGGTTCCTTGGCTACCCCCTCGCCGGACTGAACTTCAGTTCCGCTCGGCCGGACAAAAAAAGACCGCTGTTTGACAAGTCCTGTGTAGTCCCCGGAAAAACCGGCCCTTAGTTTCGACTCAACAGTGGAAACGGCAAACCCATCCAGCAGTGTTGCGCTGGCAACTTCGGAAAAGAAGCGGCGCAGTGCGCTGGGCTCTCCGCTGCCGGAAACTGCTTTTGGTTCGCCTCGCGATTTTCTCGAGAACCGTTTTGTTTACGTCGTTGTTTCTGCGCGCGCCCGTGGCCTGTCGGTTGGCGTGAACATGAACCCCGACAAGCAATGCAATTTCAAATGCGTTTATTGCGAGGTGCCGCGCAACGAACCGCCCCGCGAAACGCACCTCGATACCGAAGTGCTGGCGGGTGAGTTGAAGAAAACATTGGAGTTTGTGCTTGCGGGACGACTGCGTGAAAGGCCTTGGTATCACAACCTGCCCGATGAACTGCTCCAACTCCGTCACGTAGCTCTGAGCGGCGATGGCGAACCGACCTTTGCCCCGAATTTCGTGGAAGTGCTTCAATCCATCGTCCACGTCCGTGCTCTGGGTGATTTTCCATTTTTCAAACTGGTGCTGCTCACGAACGCCACCGGCTTGGATCAGCCGCAGGTGCAGCAGGGTTTGAAATTGCTGACCAAGTCCGATGAGATCTGGACCAAACTCGACGGCGGCAGCCACACTTACCTGAACCGCGTGGCTCAACCGCAAGCGCCGCTTGAAAAAATCCTAAGCAACATCCTCCTCGTGGCGCGCCAACGTTCACTGGTCATTCAAAGTCTTTTTCCGGCGATCAATGGACAGGAACCGCCGGTTGAGGAAATCGAGCAATACGCGCGACGCCTGAAGGAACTGAAGCTCGCCGGCGCGCAGATTTCGCTCGTGCAGATTTATTCCGCCAACCGCCCCAAGCCCAATTCCGCTTGCGGACATCTGCCGCTCAAAGCGTTGTCGCGGATTGCCCAGACGGTCCGGCAGGTCGCGGGGCTGAAAGCAGAAGTTTTTTAACACACCGGCCCGCAAGGGCTTCTCTTCAAACCGGCCTGCGAGTCCAAGCCGCAGGCCGGATCCCCTTTCCAAAACAACTCCTCGGCGCTGCGCAAAGGCAGGGCTGGTTCCCATAACGTTGAACAAACCGCCGGTCCGAGCTTTTGAAGAAGCCCGAGGTGCAGCCCGGTCGCGAATACAAGTGTATTCCCTTGCAATGCCTTACTGTTTTCGAAGGCAGGTTATCACCTACTAACGTCGTTGCTCATCGTTTGTAGGCTGGTCGCGGTGGAAAGCCATCGATGCGCATGAACGACCATTTTGAAACGGATCCAAACGACAGCAGCCGCGACCCTCGCCTTCGCAGAAACTCCCAACAGCCGAACGGCCACGCAACCCCGTCCAGCAATGGTCAGTCCTCGCAAGCGGGATTCGATGCCTGGACTGTGGTGGATCTGCTGGTGCAGCGCTGGCACTGGTTTGTCATTGGCGGCATCATCGGCACCGCGGCTTTTTTCGCGTTCGGATGGCTGATCGCCATCCAGCCGAAGTTCACTG
>JBQCEJ010000639.1:0-5975 GCA_051960355.1 Verrucomicrobiota bacterium
CGATGTTTCGTTCACGTGGAACGCGCTGTTGCCGTGGTGGGTGTCCTGGAAGGGCATCGTGAAGGAATACCTTCTGGCAATCGAAGCGGCACGGAACGGGAACATTGAGCCGATGCGTACTTTTGTGACGGAGACGCTGGCGGAGTCGTGGGAGGATCGGCTTGGGGTTATTGAGGATTTCGGTTTCCTTGAAGCGCGGAAGGCGAATTACGAATACGGCGAGGTTTGGCCGGAAGAGGTTATACGGTTTATGGCGGCGGATAAACAGGAGCGCGGCGGAGAACATTATTGGTGGGTTATTCGCGCCTTCGGCCCGAACGGAAAATCGCGACTGATCGCGCACGGCAACGCGAAGACGAAGGCGGAGCTGGAGACGATCCGCAAGCAATATGGCGCAGTGGCGGCAAACTCGATGATCGACTCGGGTTACATGGCGCAGGATGTTTATCGTTTCTGCGGAGCGACGGGCTGGAAATGTTTCAAGGGTGACAGCGGGGATTTCTACACTGTCCCGGTTCAAGACCCCAAGAATCCGACGCGGTTCGTGACAGTGCGACGCATCTGGCGCAAGACAAAGGCTGTGGTTTACAACTCACAGACGAAGCGACGCATTGGTGACATTCCTTTGTTCACGTTCTGCGGAGCGCCGACGAAGGATTTGCTGCTGGAATATATGACCGGGTTGGTTGGTGACTGGACGCTGCCACGCATCACGGCAAAGGAGTATATGCGACAACTGACGGGTGAGCGGCGAGAGGAACACCGTGATCCCAAGGGTGTGATTTCGTTCTTCTGGAAACGTGTTTCAGATAACCACTACTTCGACTGCGAGCAGATGATTCTCATTGCAGCAATCATCACTAAAACGATCAACGCGCCATCGACGGGAAGCCGACACGAAAACAATTAAAGCGCCGGGTGCTGACGTTTCCCGCCCAGTGAATGGGAAACGACATAAATCTTATCCACGCATGGGTTCGTAAGGCCAAGCGAACGGCGCGGCTATCCGATAGGAAGCTCTCGGATGTGCTGGATGACATCAACGATGCGCTGATTGGCGACGGGGTGCAGAACGGACAGATTCTTGTTTCCACAAGCGAGGCGGGAGGATCGGTTTCTTTTGCGCTGCCTCCCGGACACACGCCGCTGGAATTGGCCATTCTGAACGAAGAGGCCATTAAGTTCTGCAACCACTTCAACGATCCCGAAAACCCACCTTTGACCGGGCGAAGAATTCAGCGACTGCGCGCCTCATTCTGGCGCGCCCGCCCTTAAATTTTTATGAGCCGAAAGCACGGAATGTCTTTAGCGAGTCAGGGGATTGCCCTGCCGCCGATTCGTTTGCCGAAGATGAGCGGCGATGCTTATCGCGGCCCGAGGATTCAGGCGGTGAGTGATAATTCGTTCCCGTATTCTCAGCCCGCCTCGTCTGGCCCGCGACAGACCGCGCCGGGTTTCACAAATTATTTCGAGGCTTTGACGCCTTCGCAGGACCGCACACCAATTCCACTTTACTCGTACGCGCTGAAGTCGGTGTTGCAGACATTCAACCGGGTGCAACTGGCGTTGATTGCCCGGTATCTCTATGACAACGACGGAATGGTTTCGCTCGCGGTCGATACGATTGCGGACTATTGCACGCCGGTTCTGCCAACGGCGGCAACGGGGGATTCGCAAGCGGACAGGCTGTTGAATGAGTATTTCGCAGATTGGAGCCGGATCGCGGATCACTCCGGGCGGTTCAGCTTCTCTATGTTGCAACGGCTGGCGTGCAAGGCGATGGACGTGGACGGCGACATACTGCCCGTGATGGTTGGCGAAAACGGTTTTCCGCAGATTCAACTGATGGAGACGTGGCGGGTGGATTCGCGATCGGTGAAGGACGCGGCGATTCGCCACATGGACGGCGTTCGGGTGGACGGCAAGCAGGCGGTAATGGGTTACTTCGTGGTGAATGCGTTTGAGAGCATCGTGAACGGATTGACCGCACCTGAATTTGTGTCGGCGAACGCGGCGATGCTGCTGTACGACCCGGATCGGTATTCCTCGTATCGCGGCATGTCGCCACTGCGACGCGGCGGCAATGACATGCGCGATGCGAAGGACATCAAGGGGTTCGAGAAGATGGCGGCGAAGATTCATTCGGCGCTGGCCGCAGTGATTGAGGGTGGAACGATTGAAGAAGATGTTTGGGGCAATGACACGGGGCTGACAGGCGACGCGACGGCGGACGGGGACTTGGCCGGAAACACGCCGCCAGTGCCTTCCACAGCACAGGAAAAGAAGCTGAGTCTTTGGGAATTGCTCGGCGGTGATATTCCCGTGCTGCCTCCCGGCCAGAAGCTTACGCCGCTCCAGAACAACCGTTCGGGCGCGGGGTTGATTGATATCGGAACGTATCTCGGCGGCTACATGGTTTCGGGCCTTGGCCTTCCGCCGTCGTTCATCATTCAGGGCGGACACACCGGGCCGGGGGAACGCAGCGTAAATGGAAAGGCGCAACGGAAGTTCGACAATCGCCAGGCTTTGCTGGGTCACTTCGCGGAATGGGCTTGGGTGCGAGTGATCGGCGATGCCATCGACAAAAAGATTTTGCCGGCGTTTCCGAAGTGGAACAAGCCGGAATGGCAGGGGCCGGCGAAGGTGTCGATTGACGATGGGCGCGATTCGGATCAGTGGCGTCAGGACGTGCAGAGCGGTCTGATGACTCGGCAAAACCATTATGGCAATCGGCAACTGAACTGGCAGACGGAAACGGATCAGGGTTTCGCGGAGGATGACTATATCCTTCAGCGGGCCGCGGAGCGGGCGGAGAAATTCAAGGTGCCAGTGGAATTGATTCTGAACAAATGGGGTTACAGCGCGGCGCGGCCTTTGCCGACGACGCCCCCCGGAACACAGCCGGATAACGGCGGAGGAAAAAACAATGAGACTACAAAATAGATTTTTCACGGACACGCTGTTTATGGCGGACGGGGCCGTGTCGGCGCTATTGCAGAACATTCAGGATGTGTCGCGGCTGCTTGGCTCTGAAACTGATTTACAGTTTGCGGAGAATACTTAGATGAAGGAGCTGAGGGCGAAGGCGAAGCCGCAAATGCAACTGCTCTCCGATGGGATCGCGGTCCTGCCGATCAAAGGGATGATGGCGCGAAACCCGAATCCGTTTGATCAGCTTTTCGGCGACGTGGAGGACACGGCGGCAGTCCTGGAAATGGTACAGAGTGCGGCTAACAATCCGGGCGTCTCGGGCATGTTGCTGGACTTCGATTCTCCGGGCGGATTTTACACGGGAGGGCCGGAAGTGGCGGATGCGATACGAGCGGCACAGGCGAGGAAACCCGTGGTTGCATTCGTGGGCGGCATGGGCGGATCACTGGCGTATTGGATGGTAGCGCAGGCGGGCGAGGTCGTAGCGAGCCGGAGTGCGCAGGTTGGAAGTATCGGCGCATTCGCGACGCATCTTGATCTTTCAAAGATGTTCGACGATGCGGGGGCGAAGCTGGAGGTCATCAAAAACAAGGAAGCGGATTTCAAGGCGATTGGCCTGCGCGGAACGGCGTTGACGGATGAACAACGCATTCACCTACAGGAGCGTGTGCAGACCGGATTCAATGAATTTCGGGCTTCGGTGAAATCGGCTCGTCCGCAGGTGCCAGATTCCGCGATGCGGGGCCAGGTTTTCAGCGGCGCGGAAGCGAAGGCAAATGGTTTGGTGGATCGGGTTGGTGATGTGAGCTACGCGCTAGCGTGTGTTCGGGAAGGGATCAAAAAGCGCGGATGATGGAAAGCCAGTGCTGACGTTTCCCGCTAACCAAACACGGCAACATAAACGACGAACCAAAGCAAAAACATGAATCGCAAATTCTTAATTCTCCTTTCCGCAACCGCTGTTGAAGGCGGCGCAGGCAAACCGGATCAGGTCGATATTCTGGCGCTGAATACAAAGCTCACCTCCGATCTGGCGACGGCGCAGACTTCACTTTCGGCGTTGACGGCTGACAAAGCCACGCTCGAAGCAAAGCTCAGCGCGGCCAATGCCTCAATCCAGACGCTCACCACAGAGCGCGATACGGCGAGGACGCAACTGGCAACGGCACAATCTCAAGTCACGTCACTGACGGAGAGCCAAAAAAACTTCGACGGTCGGTTGGCTGCTGAACTGGCGAAGAACGGTATTCGCGCCAAAGCAATCGACGCGGAGGAAACCGGCAAAACAAAAACCAAGCTCACGCTCACGGAACGCTGTCTCGCGGCCTCGGGCAAGTAATCGGAAACGCATCAATCGGACGAACGAAAGGAAAATTAGTTTATGGCAAAAGCATCTCTAGCAACTCTATGGGTTCCGGACATCTGGATTCAAGGTCTGGCGGAACGTCAGGCAACATTCCCGGCGCTGTTCAATTCTGGCGCTGTCAAGACAACCGACCTGTTGAATGAAATCGCCAGTGGTCCCGGCAAGACGGCGAACATTCCATTCCTGAAAGACATCACGGATCAGGCGAACGAGGTGCAGGTAGAAAGCACTGCGCCGGTGACGGTGAATGGAGCGCCGGGCGACAAGAACATTTTCCCGATCCTGAATCGCGTGACGAAGAACGCTTTTACGGCGATGGCTTCGAACGTGTCGGGTGCGGATGTGGTGGGGCATTGCGTTGGCAGCATGTCCGAGCGGCGGTTGAAGCAGTACCAGACGACTTTGATTGCGATGCTGCGCGGCATGTTCGGAACAGGGTCGCAGGCGGCAAACGCGGCGGCTCCGCTCTCGGCGGTGCGACTTGGCGGAACAACCGCAGAACCGTTCACCGAAGATGGCGATAATGCGGACCCGGACGCGAACTTGTTCACCGGTGAGATGTTCATCGACGCGACGGTTCTGATGGGCGAACTCGCGGATTCACTGAAGGGCGGCGCGTTGCTGATGCACCCGGTTATCAAAGGCCGTTTGCAGAAGCTCGACAAACTCAACTTCCGCACGCTCAAGGTGGAGAGTGAGTTGCCATACGAGCTGACGTTTTATCGCGACTGCCCGATTTTCGTCAGCAGCGCACTGGTTCGTGCAGGAGCCACGACCGGCTATGTGTATGATACGTATCTGCTCGCTCAGGGGACGGTTGGCTTCGGCCAGAAGCCGCAAGTGGCGGATCAGGCAGACCTGGCTTCGGTCTCGTATTTCTTCGACCGAGACATCAACGACGATCTGATTTGGGATCGCACGCGGACTGCGTTCGGGGTTGATGGTGTCGCCTTCACGGGTGCGCCTGCTGGATCAAGCGCGACGGATGCGGAGCTTGGCACGGTGGGCAACTGGACATTGAAGTACTCTTCCGCAAACCGAGTGGGAGCCGTGGCGATTCGCACGAACGGTTAAAACCTTTCCCGCCCGGAGTGACCCTTCGGGCGGGACCAAAATTCAAAAAAGAGAACACGTATGGCTCGCCAAAACAAAGGGGCATCGCAAAGTGCAGCGGTGCCAACCGGCGACTGGGATGAAGGTGAAGCCCAGTCGCCGGTGAATGCAAATGCAAACACATCGCCCGAATCGAAAGCTGCTTTAGCGACAGCGCCGGAGCCAGCTCGGGACGAGGACGTGAACTCCGCTCCCAAAGTTGATCAACACGTTCAGGAAAGAAAGCTGCCGGAATTCCCGAAAGACTACATCAAATGTTTCGGGTTGCTGGCCGAAGTGAAGTCAGCCCCCGCGAAGAATCGTGCCGAGGCGGTTTATAAGCGAGCGTTCATAGAGGCGTTGAAGAATCATATTCACCGCCTTCAACTCGGTTTGCCCGTGGTTGAAATCGACGCGGACGCGATAGCGACTTCTCAGGCCGGGCATGGGGCGGCACTGAAGCAAAGCCGGTTGCGGGAACTAGCGAAGCAAAACCCGGATGTGAGAAGCCTGTTGGAGAGCCATGCCAGTCTGAAGGCGGAGAATGAACAGCTCAAGGGTTCCGCTTCGGGCAGAAAGTAATCGT
>JBQCEJ010000640.1:0-4141 GCA_051960355.1 Verrucomicrobiota bacterium
CGGTGTGCTGGTGAAGACCACTTTTAGCGCGATTCGAAACCACCTCTATCTTCGCAATCTCACGATCCACGACATCTATCCCGAAACCGGTCCGGAGGGCCAGGGCATCCATGTCATTGCCACCGGTTCTTCCAGCGTGAACACCTATTTTGACGATGTGCGCATTGAGAATTGCCAGATCAGTCTTACCGGACATTACGGCATTTGGGTGCAGCACACCGGTTCGGCGTCGTCCAATCCCGGTTATCAGTTCAACCAGAACATCATCATTCGCAACAACACCTTCTCCAATACCGGCGGCTCCGGCGTGGAGACGGGCTACTGTGATGGTGTGCTGCTCGAACACAACGTGGTGAATCGCAGCGGCGCCTCGGTGGATCCCCGGCAATGGGCGCGTGGTAGCGGTTACTGGCCTTTTCAATGCCGGAATGTCCTCGTCCAATCGAATGAATTCCGGCACGCGCGCGGCGAAGCGGATTCGTGCGGAATGCACATCGATTACGGCTGCAGCAACGTTCTCGTTCAATACAATCTGAGCCTCGATAACGAGGGCGGGTTTGTGGAAATCCTCGGCGGCTGCGTCAACGCGACCTATCGTTACAATGTCAGCATCAATGACGGTTCGCGCATCAAGGGTGTGAATGGGGCCAGTCAAGATGGTCATCTGATCTGGGTGAGCGACTATTACGGGGGCACCATCACCAGAGGCTCGACGAATTCCATGATCTACAACAACACCGTTTACGTCGGGCCCGGTGTGACGAACGACTTCCTTATTGTTGCAAAGAGCGTCAACACCTTCATTCAAAACAACGTCTTCTATCTTGCCGGAAAAACGACTTACACCAACGCGGGCAGCAACACAGTTCTTCAGAACAATCTTTGGCAGGGCGCGCTGCCAGCTGGCGTTCCAGTTGGACCGGGCGCGGTTTTCGCCAATCCGCTGCTGGCCAACGCCGGGGGCACGAATGCTGCGGATTATCTGTTAAGCCCGGTTTCGCCGGCGATCGCAGCGGGCGTTCTCGTTACGAACAACGGCAGTCAGGATTTTTGGGGCAATCTGCTGCCGGCGGGCGCTCCCTGCATCGGGGCAAATGAACGCAGTTTCGCCACAAACGTTGTCATCAGCATCAATCTGACCGCCTCCACCAACAGCAATCAGCAGATCGGCCCGGGCCAAATCTACGGGGTCGCCAGCCAGAACAGCGTGGCCGGCGGCTGGATCAATCTGAATCAAACATTGACCTTCCAAAATCTGCCTCTTTCGGAGGGCTGGCCGAGCACCGTGTCCATGACGGGCACCGCGCCGGCCGGGTGGAATTCCTGCAATCCGGCGTATCACAATACGCCGTTGCTCGGTGGCATTGTGGATTACACCGGCACCGCCACTCCCACGACCGTTACCCTGAGCAACCTGTCCGGCACCTTTCCCAACGGCTGCAAGCTCATTGCGTATCTCAGCGGTTTCAATTCCAACACGGGCGCGGCCATCTCCAATGACGCCGCCAGCTACTATTATCAAACGCTGAATGATCCCTCGAATGAGTTCTCTGGAACCCTGACGCAAACCATCACGACCGACGATCTGGGCAACGGCAATGCGCCGTTCGCCCAGTATGCCGCCTTCGGAATGTTGGCGGCTCTCACCAACGATACGCTCACGCTTACGCTGCGGGCGCGTTACGGGGGCGGCGCGCTGTTGGGCGGCTTGCAAATCCTCTCGCCGAGCACGGTGACGCCTCATGGCGTGCCCTACGTGTGGTTTCTGGAACACCAACTGCCCATTGACGATGCCGCGGATGCTGACGCCGACGGCCAGTCAGCTTGGCAGGAATATTATGCGGGCACTGATCCGACCAATGCCGCGTCCGCTTTCAAGGTGATTGAGGTTCATCAATCCGGCCCGAGCCTTTCGCTGACGTGGTTGGGCGGCACCAATGGCTTTCCGGGCAACTGGAGCATGAGCGTGTCCAGCAACCTGATTGACTGGACGTTGCTGGTATCGAAATCCATTCCGCGCAATTCCAGCGGCACGAATACCTGGACGCACACGAACGGGATTGCGGCGGCTAACCCTTTGTTTTACCGCCCTTGCGTGGAATACACCCAGTGAACCAACCACCAACGACCGTTCGCAATTTTTTGAAAGACGCTGATCAAATGACTGACAAGATTAAAGTGATTCCCAAATTCTTCCCTGCGATTCTCGCCCTCATCTTCCTATGCAAGTGCGGGACGGCCGAAGCAGGCGTGATTCGTGTCAACTTCATGCAGTCCGGTGGCCAGGCCATTAACGGCACCTATGGCATCACCAACGAAAACACTGTGGCTGCCAACTGGCTGAATCTTAATCAGGCGAACAATTTCAGTTCACTGCCTTTTTCCAGTGGCACGAACAGCTCCGTAAACCTCACCGGAACCAGCTCGCCCGGGTGGGCTGTGGGAAATGCAGCCTACGGCGGCACCCCGTTGTCAGGCGGCAAGGCCGTTTACAGCACCACGACTGCGGCAAACCGGCCGTCATTCACGCTGTCTAACATGAACGCGAATTTCCCGGCCGGCTACAAAGTGATTGTCTATGTCAGCGGCTATCTCAATGTCGCCAATGCGTACGTTTCCAACGGCATGACGACTTTCTACTATCACTCGGCTTCCAGTTCCAACGAAGCCGCCAGTGCCGTCGCTGCAGGTTTGTATCAAACCACGCAGACGACCGATTTGGGCAATGGCAACAATCCGCTGGCTCAGTATGCCGTGTTTGGCGACCCCGTTCTGCTGACCAACGACACCATGACTTTCACTTTGGGCGGCAGCGCGGTCGGGAGTGGAGCATGGATTGCGGGATTTCAAATCGTGGGCGCGGCGAGCTTCGAACCGGTGCCACGTCTGCTCACTTCGGAAGGGTTTAACGCCAGCAATTACGCGCCGGGCGTTTCGCTGTTCAACAATGCCAAGCTGGGCTACGGGTTCGACGGGCCGTGGACCGGCTATGGCGGGCAGGTCAAAGTTTTCGCGAACAGTTTGATTTATCCCGGCTACGGCGCGGACGGTGAAAACCATGTTCAACTAACGAACAATTCCGCCATCCGCAGGCCATTTCTCACCGGCAACAACGGGCCGCTGGGAAATTACATGGACACGAACGGCTTGATTTCGATGTCGCGCGATGGCGCGCCGCTCTACCTCGGCTTTCTCGTGTATTCCACCGCGAATGGCGGGAATCTGAGCCTCTATAACGGCGACTACACTTTGGCCAATCGTTTCTTCATGGTGCAAGTAAGCGGGACGAACATCACCGCCACGGTTCCTTCCAATGGCACGGCCGGGACGTTGGGGACTAACAATGACGCGGCTAATCTGGTGGTGGCGCGTTTTGATTTTGCCGGCGCCAACAGCACTGTTCGACTGTGGCTGAATCCTTCCACTGCGGGCGTCGAACCGGCGGCCAACGCGACCTTCACCAATCTCTCCATCGCCTTCGACCGCTTGCAATTGACTCATGGATTCGCCAGCTATGCGATCGAGTTTGATGAGATCCGTTTTGGCAACGACTGGGCTTCCACGGTCCAGTCGGCCGGACTGGCCACCTTGCCGGGCTCGCAAACTCTGGTGGGCATGCGGGATTTGCCGCCTTCGCCCATCGGCGGCACGAATTTTCCCCGTGAATTTTTTCCGTTCGTGGATGCGTTCGGCCAATACCGCCATCTGGAATGGACCAACAAGGTTCACTCGCTGACGGAGTTGGAACAGCGCGCAACCGACGAAGCCGCGGATCTCGCGGCCCATCCCGGCTCGGTCGAGTGGGATCAATACGGCGGCTGGGCAAACGGCCCACAACTGACCGCGACCGGTTTTTTTCGGATGCAAAAGTATCAGGGCGACTGGTGGTTCGTGGATCCGGACGGACACTTGTTTTGGTCGCACGGTGTCACGGGCCTGAATGCGCCCCGTGTCCCCACCGGTGTGGCAAGCCGGCAGAATTACTTTGCCAATCTGCCGCTGCCGGGGAATGTGGATGATCAGTTTCTTGCTCCGTTCGGAAGCACTGTCGCGAGCGGCTTCTATGGCGGCAGCAATCCCCTGACGATGGATTTCTTTGCGGCCAATGCGCGGTCGAAATACGGCACGAACTGGTATGTGT
>JBQCEJ010000641.1:0-4275 GCA_051960355.1 Verrucomicrobiota bacterium
CGCTTCGCTTCACAGCAGGTCTCCTTTCAGCGCCAGCAGTTCCTCGCGAACGCGGGCGGGGTATTGCGTCCGCACCAGTTCACGCCAGGCCGCCAGCACGGCGCGCAACCAGCGGTCCACGGCCGGTGCGGACAGGCGATCGGCCTGGCTTTTCTGGAGGTAGGCAGCGATGTGCGGCGCCAGCTTTTGGCGGGCGACTGAACCCTTCACGCCGACGTTCGGCGAAAGCATGATGTAGGAAATCAGATTCGCAATTTGCTCGTCGGACTTTCCCCAGTCGCGGCTGTCCCGGTGCTTGCCACCTTCCTCCACCGGTGTCTCGACCCATTGCAGGATCAGGTCTTCGACTTCGGAAACCTGCCCGCGAAACAGGTCATACGGATTCACTGGATCCAAAGCGGCCCGGGCGGATTGAGCGTCGCCCAGCAAATTGCGCAGAGCAGGGAACGGGGAACGCAATTGCAATCCCAACCCGCCCGCCTGCAGCACGGTGGCCGTGACGTCCTCAACGAAGCCCGAGATGAAACGCCGCTCCACAGGTTCGGCAATGGCCAGCAACGTGCGCTGGGCCAGATCGCGCGCGGCAGCGTGCCAGTGCTTGGGCTTGAGCGCGTTGTCCATGGCCACCGGGATATGATCCCGGATCCGTTCGACCTGGCGGATCACGCCGGCGATGTTGGATTCAAACTGCATGCTCAAACACTTTTCCGCAGCAACACGCTGCGCATCAATCGGCGGCCTTGAACGACGGCATCCCAAGTCTGGCCCAGCTTGGCGCTGAGTTGCTTGACCTCCCACTGTTCGCCGGCGATGAAGAACCGCATACTGTCTTTCCCATCGAGCGCGACGTCGCCCGCAAAATCCACGATGCAATCGCCTACCTGCACTTCGTTGAACTGACGCACCTGGCTGGTGGCGATCTGCACGAAGTGAACAAACCCCTTGAGGGTTTCGGTGACTTCCTCCGACGTGCCCAGTTTGCTGCCGTTGATGTCGGTCGTGGTTGCGCCGGAAAATTTCTGCCACTTCAAAACGATGTCGGTGCCGGATTCCTCAAGATTCTCGGAGATCCGGCTTTCGATGAAATCAAGATTGCTTCTCATACGGTGACGAATTCCGGGGCGCGAATCGCTTTTTGGGTGATGGTCGCCAGCAGCGTGGCACCATTGAAAAATTCAAACCCGGCGCTGATTTCCTCCGCCGCTTCCGTTTCATAAGCCCAGGCATAGAGCTTTCCGTTGCGGCTGATCGAGGCGAGCCGCCGGCCGCCGTAACAAAAGTCCACGCGTGGCAAACTATCGCGAGCCGGAGCGCCGGACGCGGTCGCCGCGACTTCGACGGTACCGTCACTGCGCATCCGCAAGGCATCGTCATCGGCTCCGCTGAAACGCACCCGGAAGGCCGCTTCATTGCGATATGCCAGGGAGTTGGAATAGAGGGTTTCGGAATTGTAGAGCAGCGCGCCGGCGCCGGAGATGTAACCCACCACGGCCGTCTGATCCGCCAGGCCGGAAACCAACTCGGTGAACGCATGCGTCGCCGGATTGTAGGAATAAATAAACCGTCCGCCCTGCGCCGTGACATAGCGGATCAGGTAGGGCAGATCATCGGCAATGGCGGGCACGCTGCCGGTGCCGACGGCAGACACGAAATATTCCGCGTCGAACGTCTGGTTGTCGCTGAACTCCCGGTCTGTTTCCGGGCTGGCCTGCGTGCGTTCGGAAAGGGTGACACCGTAAAACGTTTTGCGATGCCACTGACCTTCATCCTCATCGGTCCAGACGATGTCCAGCACGTAGCGTTCGCCGTCCGACTGGAACCCCAGCAGGTTCGGCAGCGGCAACGCCCAGACTCGACCGATGGCAATCTCGTATTGGGCGACCAACGGGTGATTGCGCGGATACCGCGCGCCAGTGGGCCGGGTTTGTTGCTTGATCCAACGCTCCGTCAGGGTGAGCTGGTGGGCGGGCGCGCCGCTCCAGATCGGGAAATCGACCAGCGGCCGCCCATCAGCATCGGCTGGATACAGCGTGATCGCCGCTTCCAGCAGGGTATGACAGATCTCGTTCATGCGGACATGTTCACCTGCACGCCACCCACACCGAGCGTCACGGTTCCGACCGGCGCATTGATCTTCATATCCATCATGACGGACCAGATATTCACACCTGCCGTGGCACCCACCCAGTCATACAAACTCTGGAACGTGTGAAAGACCCGGCCGCCTTCGGCATCCGCCAGCTGGTTTTCCAGATCGAAAATGAAATCCCGCTGGTTGCCGAATGATTCGGACATGGAACGCAAGCGATAGGAGTAGGACGCCGCGTTGGGCAGGACGAACATCTTGGCCGCGTTCAATACCAGCAACGCCAGTTCGCGCGGCGTGGCAATCGCCGGGCTGATGAACCGGTTGTCCGCCGTGATCGTGTAACCCGGCACCTTGCCCGTTCGCACACAGGACCGAATCACCGAAGCGATGGCGGTATCCTCGTAACGTCGGCGTTTGAAATCACCGAGGATCGCCCGCACCACTTCAAAAGTGTCGCTGATCCGCGTCAGGTTCGTCGTCGAAAAGGGAATCGTTTCGACGATCTCGAACACGATGTATTCGCCGCTCGTCTCGTCATTGTTGGCTGATCCGGTGGGGAACGTCTGGTTGACGGCGTCCTTCACGAACACCCATTGCGCCTGGTACGTGCCGGGAATCGCCGTGTCTTCCGCGACGGTCTGATATTCCACCTCGCCTGTTGCGGCATTGACCACCGTTGCTTCGCGCGTGTAATTGACGCTGGCACCCTGAAAGCGAAATTGCACCGTGCCACCCGTGAGATCCACCGGACCGCGATCGTCGGTGAGGGTGTAGGTGATTTTCGGGAGGTCTCCCTGACTGATGCGGAACGCGATCATGCTTTCTCCTTTCGAACCAGACGAGCAGCGACGCGACTGGTGTCGCGGCGGGTGCGGATTTCGCCGGTGATGGCCTGGACGCGTGGGTTCATCACGCGCCCGGGACGGATGTCGATGACGTGGCCGCGGCGGATTCCACGATACGTGTGACGGCCTTCGCGATAATTAGCTGAGTTGCGCGTGTTCATTGTATTTCCGCTTTGACCTGCAAACCAGGGGCACGCCAGAACTGCATCGGCGCGGCCGGGTTTGTGAATACGCCCACGACGGCGTTGGTTCGGTTCCAGTGAATGAGATCGGTCGAAAATTCCAAAGGAACGAGGAGTGTCACAATCACGTTCGTTGGACCGATCGGAACCAGGGGCGCGTAGGATACCTCTTGGGAATAATCACTTTCGACGCCCAGGAGATTGTAGGCCGTGACGGCAAAGTAGTTTGTGCCATCCGAAACCTCAACCGTGACGCGGTTGGTCATGCCGCAGTCCACCTTGTTGGTGTAGGTGCGCGAGGCCGCACCCTGATACACGTTCGCACCCGCAATATTTGGATCGGCCGGCATGTCCCACGTGAGCGTGAGCAAATGCGGCGGCAGCTCCACCACGGGAAAAGGAGGAATGCCCTGAGCGGCAACAGACCCGCACAGGGCGCAAAATGCGATGGTGATGATCCGCCTCACTCTCCCGTAAGTTTGTTGTAAATCTGCCGATAGATGATGGCGCTACCAGCTGCGTTCGGATGGATGCCATCGCCGGTGTAGTAAAAGGACGGGAGCGGGTCCGTGGTGTTGTTTTTCAGGAATGGGTGGTACAGATCAATCCACGTTGACGACGGATAGTTCGTGCAAACGAACTCAACCATATTCGTCATTGCGCCAAGGTTCACCCAAGGAGTTGGCAGACAATGAAAAATCGTGCCTCGATTGGTAATTTGCGACACCAGCGAGGCGTAGCCAGATTTGACGGCAGCAATAGCGTCGCCTGAGCCGATGTCGTTACCGCCAACCATCAGCACCACGTTTGAAGGCGAAAGCATGTTAATTTCAGGCAGCGTGCGAGTGATGCTGCCAACAGTGGCACCGGGTTCGCCCATGTTGCACACGGTCGGACCAAGGCTTCGCTTTAACAGAGAGGCATACGACTGTTCTGCGGACTCTGCCATCAGGCCGCTCGTGATCGAATCGCCCAGCAACAACGTGTTAACTGGCCAGATCGGTTGCAGGTTGAAAACGACGTTATCCACGTCGTTTGTGCCGCTGATAGACCACAAGCAGAACGACTCATTTTTCAAGTCATAGGAAATCCCATCACTGCGCTGAGCGGGATTTATGGCTGTTTGATACGTATAGAGCAGTTCTGCGCCAGTCGTGCT
>JBQCEJ010000642.1:0-6197 GCA_051960355.1 Verrucomicrobiota bacterium
AAATCGCGGTATCAGCCGTGGAACTCGGTTAACGAGGGGCCGCATCAGGATATCATTGGCGCATGGGCGGCGGCGGCACGGAAAGAAGGACTGCGCTTTGCGGTGAGTGTGCATTCCGGCCGCGCGTGGTCCTGGTATGAAACGGCGCAGGGATCGGACACGAACGGTCCGCTGGCGGAAGTGCCTTACGACGGTCGTCTGACCACGGAGGAAGGTGAAAAAAACGATCTCTGGTGGAGTGGCCTCAATCCGCAAGACCTGTATGCGCAAAACCATCCGGTGGGTCAGAAACTGGTTTGGGGGCCGAAATCCACGCCAGCCGAGCTGGCCTACGTGACGAAGTTTTACCAGCGCACCCGGCAGTTATGGGATGATTACCGCCCGGACTTGATCTATTTCGATGATGTCACGCTGCCACTGCACGGCGCCAGTGATGATATTGGCTTGCGGCTGGCCGCTCACTTTTACAATTCCAGCATCCAGTGGCACGGGCAGAACGAAGCTGTGATGACGTGTAAAAAGTTGACCCCACAGCAGCGGCAGGCGCTGGTGTATGACATTGAACGCGGCAAAGCCGAGGGGATTCTGCCAGAACCCTGGCAGACGGATACGTGCATCGGCAGCTGGTTTCACAGCCAGTCGCTTTATGAGCGGCACGGCTACAAAACCGCCGCCACGGTCATTCCCATGCTCGCGGACATCGTCAGCCAAAACGGAAATCTGATGCTGAGCGTGCCGCTGCGGGCCGACGGCACGTTGGATGAGGATGAGGTAAAAATCGTGTCCGACATTGGCGCCTGGCTGAAAATCAATGGTGAAGCCATTTATGGAACCCGGCCCTGGAAGGTCTATGGCGAAGGACCGTCCACCACGCAAAAGGCGGAACCGGGCCGGTTCGGCGGGCAAAGCGATACCCAGTCGGAACCATTCACCGCGCAGGACATTCGCTTTACCCAGTCCAAAGACGGCCGGACCCTTTACGCGATTCTGCTGGGCTGGCCGGCCGACGGCAAGGTGACGCTGCGTTCGCTGGCGGCACACGCGGTCCAAGGCGATGAGCCCATTGAGCGAGTGGAATTACTTGGCGCGAGCCAGCCTTTGGTCTGGCACCGCACCGCAACTGGGTTGGACGTTACCTTGCCCGTTCACCAGACGGGCAGCATCGCATACGCCCTGAAAATTCAGCGCTAAGGCAGCCGGCTGTGACTCCGCTAGCAGATGAGTTTTGCTGAGTTTTGAAAACCCCAACTTTTGGGGGCTAGGCGGCCTGAGCGGCTGGGGCTAATTACTGACCTATGATTATCCGATGCCGCCAGCCCGGCAGGGCGAGGGGCCAGTTCCACTTTGAATGTCGTGTCCTGCCACGCGAGACCGGCGCGGTTCGCACGTGCTGAACGGATGGCATGTCCTTGCTTCTGAAACTTGATCTCTGCGACGCCGATTTCCCGCCTGCCCAAGTGAACGGCAGGGTATCGCCAACTCGGCTGCGAAGCATCTTCCCGCTCTGCCGGAAGAGCGGCTTCACCGTGAATGAATTGTTAGTGGTCATGGCCATCATGGGCATCTTCGCCGCCATATCGCTGCCCGTTTTGACACGGTCCAAACAGAAGAACTCTCAAGCGGGTTGCCTTTCAAATCTGCGCCAAACCGGCCTCGCCTTGAACATGTGGGTGGATGACAACAACGGCTGGGTGCCACCGGGTGCGGGCGCAGCCGACGGATTGCTGACCGGCCAGACCTGCAATTACCGCGAAACACCCGCGGATCACGCACGGCTGGTTTACTACCTGGCCACGTATTTAGGGTCGCCGCCGGCCGACGCCACGGATCGCCTGGTGAAGGCGTTTATCTGTCCTGGATTTCAAAGTCGTGGCGACCGCCTGACGAACATCACTGGCCGGGTGTATTACGGTATTTGCGGTCAGGGCACGGGCAATTTACCGGGCAGTGCCGGGCTGCCCTTCGCGCCGTTTGGCCATCCCGGCTGGGCGGGCGTTCAGCAACCTCCGCACAAGCGCTCTGAAGTTCAATCCTTTCGCTCGCTCACCGAAGTCTGGGCTCTCTGTGACATCGACAGAACTGCCTTCGCGGCGCCGGCTGGTGGCTGGACCGATCCATTGCCGGATCAGCCGGTGCATGGCACAGTGCGGAACTATCTTTTCTTTGATGGCCACGTGACCACGAAAAGCATCACCCGGACGAGCGGCTTTTGAAGCATCCGATCTCACAACCTCCACTCCTAAAAAAACCATGAAATATAAAATCGAAACACCCATCTTCACCGGCTTGGACCGGTGGGGAACTCTCGGAGCCTGCCTGTTCCTGAGCGTGGCGCGGCTCGGCGCGGCGGATTTGACGTGGGACATAGATCCTTTCACGGCCGGTGCTCAGGATGGCGCGGGCACTTGGGATAGCAGCGCCGCCAGTTGGTGGGACGGCACAGGCAGTTCCATCTGGAACAGCGCCGCGCCAGACAATGCGACTTTCGGCACTGGCTTGGATCTCGCCGGCAACTTCAACGTGAACTTGGGCGAGGACATCACCGTCGGTAATCTTTCCTTCGCCAATCTTTCCGCCAACGTGGGGTTTGGCAACACCTACACTCTCATGGGCGGCCAAACCCTGACCTTGATGAATGCGCCGATCGTGAATGTTGCGGACAACGCGGTCATTGCTGTCCCTCTGGTCGGCACCGCGGGTTTCACGAAGACCGGCGCAGGCACCCTTCGCATATCCGCCGACAGCCCCAATTTTTCGGGCACAGTGACCAACAGCGCGGGCCGGCTGCAGCTCGGCAACAACAGTTCCACGGGCAATCTGGGCGCGGCCAACATTGTGAATTTTGACCGGTTTGCGATCCGCCGCAGCAATGCGTTCACGGTGTCCAACGCGATCAGCGGGCCGGGAGCCATGTCGCTCGAACTGAACGCCGCCACCGCGCTGACAGTGGCACCCGCCAGCGGGTGGACTTATACCGGGTCCACCACCATCGCGCCCACTTCGGGCGGCGTTGTCGGCGGGCGCGTATTGCTTGGCCTCAACGACGGTTTGCCAGTCGGCACGGCGCTCACGATGAACCTCAACGGCGCTTCGCTCGTGACGTTTGACTTGAATGGGTTTGATCAGACAATTGGCTCCCTGGCGAGCGGTGCCGGTGCCACGGTCAATTCCGTGGTGGTGACCAATCGCAGCGCGGCGCTTTCGACCCTGACCGTGTCCAACGGCCTTAATACGACGTTTGCGGGTTTGTTGGCTGGCAATCTGAACCTGGTAAAAGCGGGCACCAACACGCTGCTATTGAGCGGCGCCAACACTTACACAGGGGACACAACGGTCAGCGGCGGCACGCTGAAGCTCGGAGTGACCAACGCCATCCCCGACGGCGCGAGCGCGGGAATTGTGGTAGTGACCCAGAGCGGTGTTCTGGATCTCGGCGGCAGAAGCGGCGAGGTTATCAATGCCTTGGCCGGTGATGGCGTGGTGAACAACACCACCGGGACCGGCACCTACAGTTTGAACGTCGGCTCCACCGCTGCCGCGACCAACACATTCAGTGGCGTCATTCAAAACAGCACCGGCATCGTCCGGCTCTACAAAGTTGGAGCCACGACTGCGAACGTCTTGAAACTTACCGGCAGCAACACCTTCACTGGCGATGTTCATGTCAATGGCGGTCAATTATGGGTGGGCAACAGCCAGGCGCTCGGTCTTGGCGCGAAGGGCGTTTATGTGGACCAAGGCACGGCTGGATTGTGTGAATTGCACCTGGACGGCAGCGCGGGCGATTTATCGCTGGGCAACAATCTTACCATATATGGCAGCGCCAGCGCCACCAAAGGCACGATTGTGAATGAAGCTGGAGACAATGCGATCAACGGCCCCATCATCTGCAAAGGCGGCGGCGGCGACACCGTGTTGACCGTGAGTGGCGGCTCGCTCGCCATCAACGGTCAGGTTTCGCCGAACACCACCGGCCGGGCGCTCCAGCTCAAAGGCGCGGGCAGCGGTGTTGTGAACGGGGTGATTACCGATGATCCGGTCAACGTTCTGGTTTCCGTCCAGAAAAGGGATGCCGGCACCTGGACGCTGGCGGGAGCCAACTCCTACCGCGGATCCACCTTGATCAGCGCTGGAACCTTGTTCGTCAACGGCAGCATTCAAGGCAGCAATGTGACAGTGTCGGCCACCGGCATTCTGGGTGGCACGGGCGCGGTGAATGCGGCGGTCAGTGTTTTGTATCCAGCCACACTGGCGCCCGGCGCCAACGATTTCGGCAACCTGGCCGTCAATAACGATCTTAACCTGGCCGGTACGGCTCTGATGGAGATTGGCCGCAACGGTGGGAGCCTGACCAATGACCAAGTGACCGGAATTGGCACTCTGAACTACGGCGGTTCGCTCGTCATCACCAACCTCGGCTCCAGTCCGTTGCAGGCGGGCGACACATTCAAGCTGTTTGCCGCCGCCAGTTATAACAATGCTTTCACCAACATTGTTTATCCGGACGGGTACATTTGGACCAACAATCTGGCAACCGACGGCACCATCACGGTCCTGAGCCTGCCCGTGACCCTTCCGAACACACCGACCAACATCACCTACAGCTTGAGCAGTGGAAATCTGACGATTAGCTGGCCGACAAATTATCAGGGCTGGATACTGCAGGTGCAAACCAACACGCTCAGCCAGGGCCTGGCCGCCAGCTGGGTGGACTTGCCCGGCAGCGACGCCGTCACCACAACGAACATCGTCCCGAACCCGGCCAACCCGGCTGTGTTCTTCCGGTTACGGCATCCGTAATGCCACGAAAACGAGCGCCTGGGCTGTGCTGGGATCGACCGCAACCCGGAATGGGTGCCGTCAACCGTAGTTTCGGTTGGCGGCACAGACACCACTTGAAATCGTCGTTGAATTACTGCCGCACGATTCCAGAACCGGCGGTCGGCGCGCCGCTGAGGTCTGGGCGCTCAGCCGCCGTCGGATTTCGCCTGGACCGCGGGTTTATTCAATCTTAACCACTCAAACCATGATGCCGTTCTTTCACCGCCTGCGCCGAAGCTTCACCAGACACCGACGGCAATCTGCCTGGCGGATGGCACTCGTGCTGAGCCTGTGGTTGCCCGCCGCCGGCTTGCGAGCTGACGATTACGACGTGCTGCGTCAAAAATGGGTGGACGCACTGACGGGCGGGACGAATTACGATCTTGGCGATTCGCTGATCGCGAATGAGGTTTCGCTCATTGCCCGTTCAGGGAGCAACTATTGGGCAAGCATGAACAAGGCGGCTGGACGGACGTATCTTTGGTCGGATGCCGCGAGAACCACGGACTCTGCGGATATTACCACGAGTTATACCCGGCTTCAAAGCATGGCCATGGCTTACACGACCTACGGTTCCAGCATGCGGGGCAACGCGGCGCTGCTGGCCGACTTGGTTGGCGGCATGGACTGGATGAACAGCCATCGCTATAACGCCAGCTCCACCGAGAGCGGCAATTGGTGGGATTGGCAGATCGGCACGCCCACGTTGGTGGATAACGTGACCGCGCTGCTTTACGGCCAACTGTCAGCGACGCAGATTTCCAATTACATGGCGGCGGTGGACCGGTTTACTCCCACGCCGCAGCAGGGAACATCGGTTGGGTCTGGCGGCAGCACCGCCACCGGAGCAAACCTGGTTTGGCAGGCGCAAGTCGTGGGTGTGCGCGCCTGCCTGGTGAAGAACACGACCAAACTGGCCCAGGCTCGGGATGCCTTGAGCGCGGTCTTTCCCTATGTGACGAACAAGGACGGTTTTTATCCAGATGGCAGTTTCATCCAGCATAATGCGCATCCGTACAACGGCGGTTACGGAGCTTCACTGATCGGAACGATCACGCCACTCATGTCCTGGCTTGGCGGTTCCGGCTGGGCAGTGACAGATCCGATGCAGACCAATGTTTTCCAGTGGGTTTACTCGGCGTTTGAACCGTTCATCTACAAGGGGGCGATGATGGACCTGGTGCGCGGACGTGAAGTTTCACGTTCCACAACCGACCACGCCAGGGGCCAGTCAGTGATGGAAACGATCCTGTCCATCAGCCGGTTTGCACCGGCGGAGGACGCGGCTCGGATGCGTGCCATGGTGAAGTATTGGGCGCAGGTGGACACCACCGCCAGCTTTGTGGCGGGCACGCCGTTGACATTGATGCCGCTCG
>JBQCEJ010000643.1:0-2501 GCA_051960355.1 Verrucomicrobiota bacterium
ACTCCTCCCTTTGCCAATTGGGGAGTGGCGGCAAAAAGCATCCAGGATGCAATCGATATCTCCTCGGATGGAGACCTGATTCTCGTCACGAATGGCGTTTATGACACTGGTGGGCGCGCCGCGTATGGAGCACTGAGCAACCGAGTGGTTCTCGATCGGGTGGTGACTGTCCAAAGCGTAAATGGACCAGAGGTCACTTGGATCGTTGGCAATTCCCCGGTAGGACCGAACGCGGTGCGGTGCGCATATCTCACCAATGGGGCGGTGATCTCTGGATTCACCCTGACCAATGGCGCGACAATGGATGCACATCAAGAGGACTCCGCCTTTACAATTGATCACGTTGCCAGTGGCGGTGGTGTCTGGTGTGAAAGCCGGACGGCAATTGTGACCAATTGCATCATCGTCCAGAACACGACAGGCAATGCATGGGGGGCAAAGGGAGGAGGAGCTTATTCCGGATCATTGGTAAATTGCGTTGTAAGCGGAAACCGCACCGGCGAAGGCGGCGGCGCGTATAACAGCCTGATCGATAGTTGCACCGTTCGCGGAAACCACGCCGATACCTATGGCGGCGGCTTAAGCTCAAGCAGTGCTGCTGACTCTATGATCACCGGGAACTCGGCCTACCTGGCGGGGGGCGGCATCTATTTAGGGAACGCGATTCAGTGCCAGATTCTTAACAACTCCGCCCGGACAGAAGGCGGAGGTGCTTACAATGCGGTGGTCTACGGAGGCATGATCGCGAGCAACACGGCGGCGATCGGAGGCGGAACGTGTCTGAACACAGTTACTCGATGTAAGATTTTCCGAAACCAGGCGTTGGTCAGGGGAGGCGGTACCGATCGGGCCGCCGTTTCAACTTCCGCGATTTTCAACAACTCTGCGATTACGAACGGCGGCGGGGTTTACGGTGGCAGCGTGACACAAAGTACCATCGTTGGTAATCACGCCGGCGAAGGCGGCGGAATCTCTGGAAGTTCGGCAACAAACTGCGTTGTTTTTTTCAATGTTGCAGCCAATGGCTCCAACTACGCTGGAACCGCGTTTGCCTATTCCTGCACCGCTCCCCTCCCGGACGCCGGTTCCAGCAACATCTCCGCTGATCCGATGTTTTCGGATCTGTATCATCTTGCGTCCGGTTCACCGTGCATCGGCTTGGGAACTCCAGAAGCAGCGCCGTCCTCTGATCTGGATGGCAAGAGTTGGAATGTTACGCCGTCGATGGGATGCGACGAATGGGTGTCGGGCTCCGATTCTGGACCGTTGACGGTTGCGATCGACCGCGATTCATTGAATGCGAATCCGAATGCCGCGATTGAATTTACTGCCTGGATTGACGGGCATGCGAGCAGTCTCCTCTGGGATTTCGGTGACGGAAGCTTCGCGACAAATATCCCGCTTGTTTCCCATGAGTGGAGCTCACCCGCCGTATATCAGGTCACCCTGACCGCTTTCAATTCCGACCATCCGTCAGGGGTAACCAGCCAGGTGTCCGTTGCGGTGACCTCGCAACCGACACTCTATGTTTCACTGGGCAGCCCGAATCCCACCCCGCCGTTTCTTTCCTGGGCCACAGCAGCCACAAACATTCAGGATGCCATTGATCAGGCATTCGCCGGTGGTTCGACGGTGCTTGTGAGCAACGGGCTATATCGGACGGGCGGACGCGCTCCAACAGGTGTCCTGACCAATCGCGTTTCTCTGGATCGACCGGTTACAGTCCGCAGTCTAAACGGTCCGGAAGAAACCATCATTGAGGGATATCAGCGTCCATTTTATGGCTGGTCGATTCAGGCCGACTTCCCGGGGCGCGGCCTCGGTGACAGCGC
Organism: Verrucomicrobiota bacterium; assembly: GCA_051960355.1. GTDB lineage: Bacteria > Verrucomicrobiota > Verrucomicrobiia > Limisphaerales > DASXHY01 > DASXHY01. Next base: position 1,833 of record JBQCEJ010000643.1, read on the forward strand.
CGTGCGGTGCGCTTACTTGTGCGACGGCGCGCGCTTGGAAGGCTTCACCTTGACAAACGGCGCGACGCGAGCCGGTTTTAACAGTTTCACCACGATTGAATTGAGTGGAAGCGGTGTCTGGTGCGAATCTACCAATGCCGCTGTTGGCAATTGCGTGATCGTGTCTAACATTTGCAATGGCTGGGGCGCGGGAGCTTATTCGGGCACACTCGTCAATTGCCACATCATCAGCAATAAGATCTTTGGGAGCTTCGGTGGCGGTGCGGGAATTGCGTTCAGCAGCGCCAGCGACTGCATCATCAGCGGCAACAGCGATGAAGGTCAGGGTGGCGGGGCGTTGAGCAGTACACTCAGCAACTGCACTGTGACGGCAAACGCGCGGCGCGGAGCATGGAACTGTGTGCTGATCAATTCGACCATCAGCAGCAATGATGGACCTGGACTGCAGGGCGGTTCAGCGACCGGCTGCGTGATTTCCGGAAACAATGCCGGTGTTCTTTCCCTTGGTGGTGGCGCGACTTCCATGATCCTGAGCAATTGTTTCATCTCGGATAACCATTCCTCAAGCGGCGGCGGCGTTTACAATTGCGTTATGAACGACTGCACTTTGTCAAACAATTCGGCGACCGTCGGCGGCGGAGCGTTTTGGCAGAGCGCGGGAGTGGTTAC
>JBQCEJ010000644.1:0-2059 GCA_051960355.1 Verrucomicrobiota bacterium
CGCTCCAGATATAACCCTGATAATTATATTGGTTCACCTTCACACGAAAACGGATCGTGATGTTGTAATAGGCTTCGGGATCATTCGGGATGATCTCCGTGACTTCGCCGATATCAAATCCCATGAGTTTCACGGGATCGCCGATCTTCAGTCCGGCGCCGCTGCTGACACAGGTCTGGTAAGTGATCTTCTTGAGAAACCAGCCCTTTCGTTCGGCGACGTTGTAAATGTAATACCCAAAACCAAACACCAGCAGCGCGGTGGCGATGATCACGAACCAGCCCACCGCCCGTTCCATCCGGCTCAAGCGTGTGCGCAACTGCGGTGTTAAGTCCTGTAAAGCCATTTTGTTCAGCGCGGTTTAACGCAAAGACGTCCCGATGCAAAGGCGCAAAAACCCGGGCCTGTGGCCTTTTCGAAGCGCGTTACCGGTCGCGTGGGTTGAATGTGTTTTGCTTTCATGTTCCTTCAACTCGCCTGCGATGCGACGGCCAACAACTCGTGCACCTGCGCGTCCTGAGCCGATTCCACCTGTTCCCACGAGCCCAACACCACCAGCCGTTTGTGATTCAAGACGGCGAACTGTTTGGCCCGCTTGCGCCACGGACGCAGATCGTCAGCGGTGACAACCAGAGTCACCGGCTTTTTCTCCAGGCACTCGTGACCGTTCGACAATTCGCTCAAAAAATTCAGCCACCATCCGCGATGGCGCAAATCCAGGCCCGCGAGCGGGTTGTCGAGCAACAGCAGTTCCGGCTTGAGCATCAGCGCCCGGGCGAGTCCGACGCGTTTCTGCCAATTGCGACCGAGCGCGCCCGGCGTGCTGGCGGCCCACGGCGCGAGATCGGTCAGCTCCAGCATGTGCTGCACTTCAGCGGAGGCTTGCGCGGCGGACAGGTTGTGATGATAACGCAAGGGCAAGGCAATGTTCTCCGCCACAGTCAGGTGATTGAACAACTGGCCGCCGTCGAAAACCAGGCCGAGTCGCAGCCGCTCGGCGAGGCGCGATTCTTCAAAGATCGGCATCTCTTCGCCGAAAAAATAATAGCTGCCGCTCAACGGCGCCATCAGTCCACCAACCAGCATCAGGAAATCGCTTTTGCCAGCGCCTTGCACACCGCCGACAATCCAGAAGTCGCCCGGCGCAACCGACCAGTTCACATCTTCGACAACGGTTGTGTGCAGGTCGCGCATGGCGCCGCCGGAAACGCCGCGCATTTCCAGAACAGGTGGAGTGGAATCAGGCGCGGCGTTCATGAGACGATCAGGTAAATCAGAATGAACAGCGCATCGAGCAGGACGCAGGCGATGACGCTTTGCGCCACGGCCCGCACGGTCGCCCCGGAAACTTCTTCCAGTCGCAGCGGTTGAGCCAGGCCGTGGTAGCAGGTGACAATGGCAATGATGAAACCGAACAGCGAAGTCTTGATCGCCAGCAGTGCGAAGTCCAAACCACTTAATGCGCCGGCCAATTGACGGAAATAATCCGTCGGTCGCAAAGGCACGTCCTGCAAAAAAGCCCAGAGATAACCACTGATCAGCGCGCCCAGAATCAGATAAATCGTCAGCGCAAAAATCCCGACAGCCATCCCAATCACACGCGGCACGACGAGGTAATGCACGGGATCGACCCCGAGCGCTTCGAGCGCTTCCACTTCGCCCATTGCGCGGGCCGTGCCCAGTTCGATGACGTTGGCCGTGCCGATCCGCGACAACACCAGCAGAGCTGCCAGCAACGGGCCGAGTTCCCGCACGACCACGATGACCATGATCGTCCCGAGATAATTGATGGCGCCAACGCGCGTCAGCCAGGAAACGGTCTGCCCGATCACCACCAGTCCAAGGGCCGTGGCCAGGAAGAGGAACATCGGCAGCAATCGGACTCCAGAACGAGAGATTTGCTGCGACACGAGCGGATGAATCACCTGACGCGCCACGCGGAATTTGGTGATGATGACGCCCAGCGTGATCAGCGCAAAGGCGCCAAGTCCTTGAACCGTGAGCAGGAAACGGAAGAGTTTTCGCCCGAGATAATTGGAATATGAGCGCGGCAGCGGCA
>JBQCEJ010000645.1:0-2823 GCA_051960355.1 Verrucomicrobiota bacterium
CACCTTTCGGGATGGATTCAGAAACCACAGAGGCGGGCGAGGAGCTTCGAGCGATTGAAGCCCCGGTCGCAGGCGTGTCACCTCCCAAAGAAAACGCTCCGGATTCGGGAACTGAGCCTTTGATGGAAGAGGGCAATGCCTGGACTCTTTCAGCGGATGCACCGATTGCGTTCAATCGCGGAGATTTTGACGCGAAGTGATTGACGCCCACTATGACGACCAAAAGCACTCCGATTACTATGAATATCTTCTTGTTCATGATTGATGTTCTCCTTGAAATCGCGGTGGCGATGTATGTCCGATGATTACCGCTTCTCATATCACGCTTTAGCAAGCAAAGAATCCCATCTTTGTGGGATATTTTAAGTATTGCTTTTTTCCAGAAGCTCTGATCGCCATCGACTTCTGGTATTGGAAAAGCTGATGTACTGTGAAAGCGAGGTCGCGCAACGCTCATCGGTTAAACGCATCCACCCACATTGTGCTTTACCGTTAAAAGTACAAAAGGATATTTATGAGATCGTTTCTAGTGTAGCTGATACACCCGCGCTCTCTAGTTTTGCGCTGGTATTGGCAATATGAGTGCTGGTGATGGGTTCAGCGATTCCAACCCAACTAACGCCGCGGCTGCCGAAACTGCGACGAAACGGCTCTATCCGAAGACGCATACCAATTATTGGAAATCCCGGCTCGAACATCGCAGCTATACGCGGGATGGCAAAACATCTGAGGTTGCGGAATGGTCAGTGCGTATCCACTTCAATGGCATCCGTAAAAGTTTCGATTTGGAAACGGCGAACAAGGAGGAGGCTGCTGCTAAAGCTCGTGATATTTATCTCTCAATATTGGCAAAAGGATGGACTGCCACAGTAAATGAACTCGCTCCGCAATTAGTGCCGTTAGCCGAAATTGGTGGTGATTCCACTTCGGTTGGCGGATTCCTCTCGGAGGTGGAGAGAACCGGGAATCTTAAGCCGAAGACGTTTCGCTTTTACGCTTCTTGTTTGCGGCAGTTTGCGGCTTACGTCCAAGGAGTGAAATCAGATGCTTCGCGGTTTGATTACCGTAAAGGCGGGGCAACGGCATGGCGGCAACAAGTTGACGCAACTCCCCTTTCAGCGCTTACGCCTGCCGCAGTCGCCGACTACAAGATCGTCCGCCTTAAACAAGCGGGTAGCGATCCGCGACGGAAGCTTGAGGTCAACCGCTCCTTCAACAGTTGGCTGCGAAACACGAAAAGTCTTTTCAGCGAAGCCATCATTTGCAAACCAAACTTTCGCGTAAAAGTCCCCAAATTCAAAGTGCCCGACGGCCAGCGCGGAGAACGTGAGGTTTATTGGTTCGAGACCGTGGGTTTTGAGAGGCCAGGCTCGATGAAGTTTCAATCACCACCAGGCATCACTTACGAAGCGCTCGCGGTAAAAGCGCGCCACGAATTGCGCGCCGCGAGTCCTGAATCCTACAAGTTGTTTCTTCTTTGCCTTTGTGCCGGCCTGCGGCGGGGTGAAGCCGATGTTTGCTTGTGGGCACAACTGAATGGGGACGACAACTCGATCCGTATCGAAGCCAACAAGTATATCGAGCCAAAACACGGCTCAGGCGGCACGGTCTATGTTGACCCGGCATTGATGCAAGAACTGTTGAGCTTCAAAGAAGCGGATCAAGACGTCTTCGTGGTCAAGTCTCCTTTGGAGTGGAAGGCGACGACGTATCGCCGCTATCGGTGTGAGCCGCATTGGCGAGCACTGATCGGGTGGTTAGAGAGCAATGGCATTGAGGCTAAGAAAAAAGTCCACGAACTGCGAAAACTGTTTGGCGACGCCATCGTCAAGCGAAATGGAATCTTTGCCGGCAGTGCCCAACTTCGACACTCTACAATCCAGATGACGGCAAGCCATTACACTGATCCCCGTCAACGCGCAGCCCTCCCGGTCAGTGATTTGTTTTCAGACGAAGGCACAAGAATTGTGCCTGACCAGCCTCCTCAAAACCAGAATCCGGCGCAGAAATCGGGATTAAACCCTCCCAAGCTTACCATCAAAAACCGGATTTAATCCGGTCCAAGCGATATCCGTCGCCGGATCAGCTTCAGCATCTTGCAGGCATCCGCCGCTGAATTTTCCGTCGTGTTCATCCCGCGTCTGCCCGTGCCTCTGGTTGCTCCGCGCAACCTCGCGCCAGCCGTCGAAACATCTTTTCGCCCACTGTCACTCAGTTGCTGATGCTCCGCCGCCCGCCGGCACGGCGAGACACGGGTGCGTTTCGTCAGGAGCGGGGCTGCTCTCCCGGTCCGGTGGTGAAGAGAGCAGTCCCGCTCCTTCAGAACGAAACGCAAAACATGAACACAACGGAAAAACTCATCGCCACCGGATGCCCCGCAATCGCTCAGCAACCGGAGAACAAAATCGTCAAACCCATCAAATTCCCACCCCAACCACAGGAATGGAAAATCGTATCACTTCGGGAATGTCCCACCCCCGACACCATGCAACAGTGTGAAACACCAGACCAGGCAGCCGCCTATTGGAAAACGCATATCGCAACCCATCCTTACTTCAATTCTGAATGTGAATGTCTGGTGGTGTTCATCCTCAACACACGTCGGCGCATCAAGGGTCACTATCTGGTGTCCATTGGAACGATGGATACAATTCTCTGTCATCCGAGGGAGGTATTCCGTTTAGCCATCATGGCGAGCGCCGCCGCGATCATCATCGCGCATAATCATCCAAGCGGTGAATCAACCCCGTCGGAAGCGGACATCAAAATCACCCGCGACCTCATTCGAGCCGGGCAACTTCTGAAAATCGAAGTCCTCGATCA
>JBQCEJ010000646.1:0-2526 GCA_051960355.1 Verrucomicrobiota bacterium
GGTGTCAACGGTGCTGCCACCCAGGCGCAGAACCGCGGGGGCAATCTGGCCCAACATGTTGATCAACGAAATATTGTTCGAGACGAACAACGAACCAGTCAACTGCGACTTTTCATAACTCAGACCGCAGAAGGCGGGATTGATAGGGAGGCCGGGGTTGGTTGGAGAGAAGGAGACGGTGACCGGCACCGCCAAAGACCTGATGTTATGGGAGAAGAAGCGGTTAGTAGCGCCGGCGGCCTTGGAAGCGGCGGGCGCAGCCATCAGTGGCGCGAGGGTCAAAACAGCGGTGAGGGCTGTTTTTGCGGTACGATTGAGCAGGCTCATTTGACCAGGGCATTTTGTTCCAAGTCCCGCAAGCCGCCATTCCCATATTCATGGGGAATCGGGCGGACGGCTCCTTCTACGCCCGGGAAGCGCAGAGATGACTGGGCCAAGCCAGCCACACTCGGTGAGAGACCAGTCTAAGACGTCAAAGGGTTGGTAATCGAGGTTGATGTCGTGAAACGTTTTCCAGGCCACACCCCAAGCAACCACAAATTAATACGTGGGCTTTTCGGGCAGCGAAACCGGCTGGGCGGTCGCGGATGCCTGCTCGGCATAGACGTTGAAAGGAATGATAGCAGCCGAACGAACAGCGGCTCCCTGATTTGCCGCCCGCAGACAAAGGGTGAGGTTGTTGGTCTGCTGGCTGCCGAATTTCAACCAGCATTCCGGCAAATAGAAGTCGCGCTGCCCACCGCGCTCCGAGTAGCGGCCTAATTGCCGACCATTCAAGTAGATAAAGCCATCCCCTTGAGCTACCAACCTGGCCAGCCAAGGAACGTGAACCCCGCTTGGCAATTCAGGCAAGCTGAAGCTGAGCCGGCGCCAGCTCAGCAGCGGCGGATTGGGAGCGGGCTGTTCAGGAAAAGTGGTGCTTGTCCACCCGGCTTCGTGCGAATTCCCCATGTACCATTTTCCGCTGATGCCGGTCGGCTGGTCTGAGAATTGAAGGGGCTGGTCCGGCAAGATGCCGGCCGTGGGAGGCCAGGTAAGCAGGGTCCGGCCGAGTCCCCCACGGCTGAGCTTGTCTGCGGCACGAACCGCAATGGCCAGGACATTTCTACCGGGCCGAAGGGCCGGGGCCAGGTCGATGGTGCTGGAAATGATTCTGCTGTGCGTGTCCGCAATGTGAATGCCGTTGCAATAGAGGGCACCGTAGTCGCTCAACTGGCTGATAAACAGTCCGGTTCGGCCGCTGGCGAGATCGTGCGCAGTCACGTCCACCACTGCGCGGAAGATCGCTGACTGACCGAACTGGAGTTGGTCAGCCGAGGGCTGGTCGATTTTCACCCGCTGCCACTCACGGTCATCGTAAGCCGGATCGAGTTCTGGCGAGGCATCGGCGACGTCGCGGTTGGGAAACAAGCGCATTTTCCATTCTGCCAATCTTTGATCGGCGGGACTGGCCGGCAAGAGGCGGACGCTGAAGATGCCGCTTTTCTTTTCCATCCATTCGCTTTTATTGAAATAGCCGGAATTCTGATAGAGCAGCTCAACGACGTTCTGGCCAGGGTGAATAACCGATGGGGGAAGGGACGTCAGGTCACCAACGGGGGTCTCCGCCTCTCCGAGGCTGTGGCCATTGACGCGGAGCAGGACATGGTCTGTGGGATTTTGCAGGCCGGTGTTGCCGACAGCCGGCGCCAAGGAGGAATACCCGATGCAAAGGCGCAGCCCGTTGGGAGCGTGGGCGGTCTGCTCACTGAGTGTAAAGAGGGCACGATAATAGACAAACCGACTGTCATATATCCCGACCTCGTTCAAGGCCGCACCTGCTGGCAGGCTGTGCCATTCGGTGGGGCCGGGGTCGGCCCTGCACTCGACCGCGTTCACGAGAACCGGAGCAGGCAGGTTTTTTGGCGGAGGCGTGGCCGGGGAACACTCCGGCAACCATTGGCCTTGGGCCTGGTCATTCGCCTCAGCGGGCAAATAGAGGAGTTTTGCCCCAAAGGGCTCCAGATCGTAAGTGAACGAAACCGTTTTGCCGGTGGTTGTTTCGCGCACGGTGGCCCGGCCGTGGCGCGCCTCGGCATGCTGGTCGGTGCGGACAAAAAAGAAGCGCTTGCCATTCGGGCAGGCTCGCAGGGCCACCGATACATCCTTTTGTGCGGTGGTGACGCTGCACGACACGGCATGTGAGCGGGCCAGAGCCGGGCCAAGTTTCTGGAGCATTTTGCCCAAGGCCGCCACACGCCGGTATTTTTCGCCGACGCCCCCGTTTTCGCGAATGGGAGCGCTATAGTCGTAAGAGGTGGCCATGTCCGAGGAGCCTGTGTCGCGCAAATTAGTGCCGCCTACCAGCACGTAGTAGTTCAAGATGGTTACGCCGTTTTGGAGTGCAAAGAGAGTGAGATTGTTGAGCTGAGCGCCCGTTGCATCTTCCCGGTACACGTCCGCCTCGGGTTGGAGAAACGGAGCCTCGGAAATGTGAGTAAACCATCCGCCCTGAGCCTCGGCAATCATCAGCGGAGCGTTGGGCTG
>JBQCEJ010000647.1:0-5245 GCA_051960355.1 Verrucomicrobiota bacterium
GACGCCGGGGACGTGGATGTACCACTCATAGAGCGGCTTCTTGTCCACGGCGCGGATGTTGGTGAAGCCCTTCTTCGTGAAATACAGGGCGAGGTTCCCGGCGATGAATCCGCCGGCGCCGGTGATGACGATCAGGTCGTCTTTCTTAATCTGCGGATCCTTTTCCACTGCACGCTTCGTTTCCATTTCTATATCTTTTGTTGGCCGGTTCTTCTCGCTGTCTGACCGGATCGTATTTTGATCTTTCGTCGAATACTATTGTGTTCCTGTGGGAATTCGGGAATATCCATGATTGACGGGTATATATCTATTGTTGTCTTTTTTATGAAAAACCCTGGCGCCAGCCTGTCGACCAACCCCGACTTCTTCTCAACCCAGATCCTGCAAGCGCGACGCTTTTTTCTGAACCTGAGCCCCCAAACCAGGGCCCACCTCACGGTCGCCTGTGGCGGCGTGGAATGCTGCGACCCGCATTATTCCATCCAACGAAGCTCATTTCCGTTTTTCTCGATTGAATTCGTTGCTCGCGGACTGGGACGGCTAAGGCTGGGAACGAAAGAACATCGCCTTAGCCCTGGCAGTGTTTTTTCATACGGGCCCGGCGTGCCCCACGAAATCTCCACCGATCCGCAGCAACCCATGATTAAATATTTCGTGGACTTCGCCGGCTCCGGCGCTGGCGTGCTGCTAAAATCTTCCGGACTTCGCACCGGTTCGCTGGCCCAGGTTTTTCCCCCGACGGAAATTCAACCTCTGTTCGATGAATTGATTCGCAACGGTCTGCGCGGCAGCCGCCAGTCGCCCCGCATTTGTGAGATACTATTGGAAGCGTTGGTGCAAAAGATCACCGAGGCGCGAGCGCCTAGTTCGGGCCGCGAGACACTTGCCTTCGAGACTTACCAGCGATGCCGGGATCATATCGGCCGTCATTTCCAGCGACTTCGATCGGTGGAACAGATCGCCCGAGAATGCCACCTCAACAACGCCTATCTATGTCGGCTGTTCAAACGCTACGATGAATCCACGGCTTATGGCTACCTTCTGCGCCTGAAAATGAATTACGCCGCCGAGCGGCTGCAAAGTGCCTCTGCACTCGTCAAACAAGTCGCGGAGGAAACCGGCTTTGCTAATCAATTCCACTTCTCACGTGTCTTCAAAGGGATCTTTGGCATTTCGCCAAGCGCAATGAGCAAAATGCGTTGAAGGCAAGCTTCCCACGCAAATGAAGGAACCGGGTGCAACTATGGGAAAACGTCGGCGCTCAACCGTGGCCCACTCGAGGTCTGCCCCGACCGGCCGCGCGAGCGTCAAACGTAAAATGACACGTAATCTTTTGCCCGACCGTTCAGTTCAGTTGACTGACGTATCCACGATCCGTTTGCCGGTCGAAAAATTCCCGGAATAAACACCTTGCTCCCAGTTGGGATTGCCCGACTCCGGAATGGCAAACTGAAAGGTGCCACGGAAACTTTCGCCAATCAGATTGCCCTCCGTGTCGCGCTTCTGTTTCTCGGTCCCAAAAATCGAACCAATCTGCTGCCCCGGCGCAATTCCGTGCGTCTCGTCAAACAGAAAGGACTGACGCGCCGTTTGCGTCCCATCCGCACTGGTCACTTCGGTCCGCTGGTCCGGCTGGGTGATATCCGGCATCTGTTGGTAATCGGCCACGACCTGACCCGTGGAACGAAACACCACCGCCGTATCAAAAGCGTTCGGACGATAAACCAGCACGAGATCTTTGGGATCCAGGCCGTTGTTATTCGCGATGACCTGAACGACATCTTTGTCGGTAAAAGATTTGCTGACGACTTTGCCGCTGGTGTCGGTGTAATACACTTTCCCTTTCCAACTGATCTGAAACAGGTCGTCGGCATGAGCCACGGCGGGTTCAAGGCATGCGGTCAGGAGGCTGAGCATCAACAGGTTTTGTATCTTCATAGCGATTCGGAACTTTGATTGGATTGGTGACGGCGCGCATCATCCGAAAAAAACCTTCCCTGCCGCCATGGGGTTTGCTGCCCGGCGTCAGGTGCTTGACGCGCCCCGCCGCACTGGGTCAGAGTTGGTCCATGTACAGGATCATCGGTGCCGATGGCAGGGAGTATGGCCCCGTTTCCGCCGAACAGTTGCGTCGTTGGATTGCCGAGGGACGCGCCAAGGCCAGCAGCCGCGCGCTGCTCGAAGGTTCCTCCGACTGGAAACCGCTGGGGGCCTTTCCTGAATTTTCCTTTCTTTTCCCCCCGATGGAACCGCCCGCTCCACCGCCTTACCTGCGGCAGCCTGCGCCGCGCCGAACCAATTCACTGGCTCTGGCGGGGATGATTCTAGGCATTCTCGCACTCACGCTGGGACTCTGCTGCTACGGATTGCCGCTGAACGTGCTGGGCCTGATTTTCTCCGTAATCGGGCTGCTGCAAATTCGCAGCCATCCCGAGCTATACGACGGCCAGGGTGTCGCCGTTGCCGGCGTGATTCTGTGCAGCGTCAGCCTGCTGCTGGCGTTCGGCATTTTTCTGTTCTTTGGCGCCATGGCCGCCTTGGGCGGCATGTCCGAGCACATGCATCGGCTTTGAATCGATGATGAACTCTCAACCACGCAAATGGATTTGGGTCGGTGCCTTGGCCGCCGCCGCGATCGGCCTGGTGTTCTTCCTCTTTGATCCCGCGCGCGTCCCGATCTACCCGGTTTGCCTGTTTCATCGCTGGACGGGCCTGAACTGTCCCGGCTGCGGTTCGCTCCGGGCATTGCATCAGCTGGCCCACGGCCACATCGTTCAAGCCCTGCATTTAAATGCGCTGCTGGTTTTGTCACTGCCACTGTTTGCGTGGTGGCTCTATCGCTCGCTCAAACAACGGTATCAAGCCGGCCCGCCCGTGGTCATCCGCCAGGGCTGGCTCTGGTTTTATCTGGGCCTCTGGCTCGCATTCGGAATTCTCCGCGAATTGCCACTCCCGTTGTTCGCCTCGTTTTCACCTTGAACCGCCATAACAAAAAAGCTGAAGTAACCAGGAGAAAGTCATCGTATGTATAAAATCATAGGAGCGGACGGGAAAGCTTACGGACCGGTCTCGGCGGAACAAATCCGCCAGTGGATCACGGAAAGCCGCGTCAACCATCAAACGCAGATCCAGGCCGAGGGTTCGCCGGACTGGAAACCACTGTCGAGCTTTCCGGAATTCGCCGATTCTTTTGGCGCGAACGCTCCAATTCCGCCCTCCGTCCCACCCTTCCAACCGACCGGCACTCGCGAGGCCGCGTTGCAGGCCGTCAAAGGCCCCGCCCTCGCACTCAAAGTCACCGGCATCCTGGGCCTCGTCGCGGTGGGACTCGCCTTCATTGTGAACGTGCTCACCCTGGCCGGGGTTCACATTGGAATGACGCACCGGGGAAATGCCGACATGCCGGTGATGTTTCGCGGGTTGACCGGCGGATTGGGCCTTCTCCAGTGCATCATTGGCGCGATCATCGCCGTCGTCATCCTGAACGGCGCGGCGAAAATGCAGGCGCTTCGCAATTATCAATTCGCCTTTACGACCGCCATCCTCGCCATGCTGCCGTGCGTGTCGCCCTGCTGCTGGTTGGGTTTGCCGTTTGGAATCTGGGCTCTGGTCGTCCTGAACCAACCCCATGTAAAAGCGCAGTTCGGACCCAACTAAAGCGGCAACCGTCCCAAACGAAAGTTGACCTATGTACCAAATCATCGGAGCGGACGGACAAAAATACGGTCCCGTCAGCGCGGCGCAGATTCGCGCATGGGTCACTGAAAACCGCATCCGGGCCGAGACGTTGATTCAGGCGGAAGGTTCGACGGACTGGAAACCACTGTCGAGCTTCCCGGAGTTTGCCGATCTCTTCGGTGCTGCCACGGGAACGCCGCCACCGTTTGCGCCGCCGCCCATCGCAACCCCGCCGCCGAATCCCGACGCGCTCGTCGCCGAAGTGCTCGCGCGTCACCCGCAGATCGACATCGGCGCCTGCGTGAGCCGCGGTTGGAATCTGGTGATGTCCAACTTCTGGTTGAGCGTGGGCGTCGGCTTCGTCTGCCTGCTCGTGGCCAATGTGCCGTTTCTTTACGGGCCGGCTTACGCAGGACTGTTCTGGTTTTTCCTGAAACGCATTCGCGGGCAACAGGTCAAATTCGAAGACGCCTTCGCCCCCTTCAGCGTGGCGTTGCTGCAAACCTTTCTCGCCGGACTGGTCACGATGGCGCTGGCCTCGGTTGGATTCATGCTGTGCATTCTTCCCGGATTGGTCCTGATGGCCGTCTGGATGTTCACCTGGCCGCTTCTGATGGACAAACGGCTCGAATTCTGGCCGGCAATGGAAGTCAGCCGGCGCGTGCTCTGGCCCAATATCGGCGGCGCACTGGGATTGTGGGTCGTCAGTCTGTTGATCACCTTGGCGGGGGCGCTGGCCTGTTACGTGGGCCTGTTCGTCGCCTTCCCCGTGATCATCGCAGCCCAAGCGTATGCCTACGAAGACTTCTTCGGACGCAAACAAACCCTCAGCTGAGCGCCTGAGCCGGACAGGCCTCTCGCCCCAATGCAACAGCTTTGACCTGAGCCTCCCGCTTGGCTGGTAAAGACAAACTGAGTTTGTCTCTACCCGTCGTGAAAGCGACGGGGCAAATGCTGAACCCGGGAAAATGGGTGCTTGTAACTCGCGGAAATGAGGGTAGAAAAGCTTTGATGAGTGAAAATCCCAGTTAGCCATTAGCCCGTGGGTTCCGGACAATATATACTGTTAGGCGTTGCTACGCGCACTCTATGAAGTTTGCGATATGGACATACACTGCCGCCGTATGCTTCACCGCGTTCTTAATCGCCTTGGACGCGGACCACACAGGCAATCTCATCGAGAACAACCCTCTCAAGCCACCTTCTGCCCCAGTCACCGCGTTTTTTACCTCGGTTGCGCTGTGGCTGCTCCTTGTTCCCGCACCATTCTGCCTCGCAGCATTTCGTCTCACGTTTCGGCGCGCAGTTACAGCACAAGCTTGCTTTGTGTTCGCGAGTGTAGCGACCTTCACCATCGCGGCACTTATCGTCATTTGGGTTTCGTCTCTCGTCGGCGAGTTTGTCCCAATCATTCTGCACATACGATGAACTTTCCAACAGCAGCAACACACCCTTCTGTGTTAGGCCACACAATGCGAAACCTCATTCCCATCGCGGTTGTTATCGTGATACTCTTGGCGGTGTACTGCGGATGTTTTGCCGGTGGCCCGCCACTGACTATTACAAG
>JBQCEJ010000648.1:0-2599 GCA_051960355.1 Verrucomicrobiota bacterium
GCGGCGCCGCGTTGGAAGCGGAACGCGCGTTCGAGCCGCGGCAAAGCCGGCACGTCGAAAGCCGCGCGGATATCGAGCCGCAGCGGGACCGATGCGGGCGTGAACCGGCTCTGCAAAACGCCTCCACGCGCGCTACTGCCAGCGCGCTGCAATTTTCCGGCGATCACCGGCACGGCATGTCCAAAGGAACTCAGCACTTTGCTTTCGTAACGTTTTGAACTGAACGTGCGCGCGGTGTAAACCTCCGAGCCTGGATCGCAGATCAGCATTCTTTTGCCGCTGACCACCATGAACGTGCCGACGTCATTGTGATTGTGATGCTCGTCGTTGTTGCCGCCTTTGACGCAAACGGCAAAGGGCACGGTCGCGCCCGGGCCGGGACGGGAAATGAGCACGCCGCCATCAGGAAACCAGGTGCGCCAAGGCATTTCATTGAGTTCCTTGCGCGCGGGAATCTGCGGGAGATTGGATGGCGCCGTGGCATACGTCAGCGTTTCACAAATGTACTTCGCTGAATCTTTCGTTGAGTCGCGCAGATGAGCGGGCACATCGAAATCAAAACGGTTCGTGAGAAATTCCAGCAACGTGACGCTGGGCTGTGACGATGGAGAACAGTCGGCAATCGACGGATAAATGCCCGCTAGAATCTCTGTCCGCGCTCCGAACAAGGCCGGTTTGGCAGCGCTGGGAAGGGTCAGCAAATCCAATTTGCCATTCGTGCTGCGACGGACCGTTTCCGACAGCAGCGCGAAATGCCCGAAACCGTAGTTCCAGTAACCCACACCTTCGCTGCAATAACCGTCCGGAGTGAAGCCCGAGAGAAAGCTGCGAATGTAATCCTCAGCAGCGGCAATGAACCACGCGCGTTCATGGGGCGACTCCAGATTCGCAAGCGCCGCGCCGGTGACGCCGGCGAGGCAGACGGCGTTCCAGTTGTTGTTCACACGCAGCCAACCATGGCCTGTGCGGATTTCACGAACAGAATCGCGAAAGGGCTTGAAGATGCGGCGTTCCAAATTTTCTCCGACCAGGCGACGCGTCCTGGGCGAGAGTTTGTCACCGAGCAAACGATCGGCGCAGGCCAGTTCCCAACCGAGCGAAGCTGAACCCAAATCGATGTCGACCTGTTCACCGCGAAAGTTTTTCTGGCCGCGATCATGCGCTGGATAAACCCACGTCTTCTCCGCGCAAAGCGCGGCAATCAATTTTTCCAGTGGCGCAATGAACCGCCCCTTGTTCTCCAGGCACTCGGCCATGACGAAGGTCTGAACCATTCCGCGACGATTGAAAGCCACCTTTTGCCAATGATCGCGATTGCCGGTTCGCGAATAGTCGAGATACAACTCGTCGGACTGCTCGGGAATCGGTTTCTTGGCCAGCGCGGCCGCTTTGTCAATCGCGCCCGAAAATTCGCGTTCCGTCGCCAAGGCCCCCCATGCCGCCCGGTTGGTGATCGATGCGGCGGGACCGATGGGAGCGGGCGTGAGCCATCCCGCAATTTCCTGAACGCGCGCAGGATTCGGTTCCTTGGCCGCAACTGTGCCGATGAATGCCGCAGCAAGGAAGATGGGCGCAGCCAACCGGAGCAAAGAGATTCTGATTTTCATAAATAACGAAGGAAAAAAATCCTGATCGAAACAGTTCCGTTTCCGCGAATCGGAATGAAAATGGTTCCAGATGGAACTGCTTCGACCCGAGCAACAGTTATCCCAGCACCCCGGCGAAGTCGAGCCAGCTTATCAAATAAATCCATTTCCATCTTGTTCGAATGGCGCCAATTTCCAGTTCGGTGCTGCTGGAAACGTCTTCACATGAAGCAAGCGGCTGCAGCGCCAGCGGGCTCCGCGTGACCACATCGATGTCCGCCTGTGCCTTTGAATTGCATTGAAAAGGAAACCGCCCTCAGGCTGAATACCGCGCCAGACGGTTATTTTGAACTCACTTTTATGCGAACGAAATCTGAAATCATTTCTCTTCTGAAAAACCCCGGCATCATCTCCGTGGTGCGCGCTCAAAAACAGGAACAGGTGATTCCCCTCTCCGAAGCGCTCATTGCAGGCGGCGTGATCGCGATCGAAATCACGATGACCACGCCCAACGCCATCGCAGCGATCCGCGAAGCCCGCGAGAAACTGGACCAGCGCGCCTTGATCGGAGTCGGCACCGTGGTGGACGGCGATACTTGCCGGGCGGCCATTGCTGCCGGCGCGGAGTTCGTGGTGAGTCCGATCTGCCGTCTGGATTTGATACCCATTGCCGCCTCAGCCAATCGACCGATCATGCTCGGTTCCTACACTCCGACCGAAGCGCAACGGGCGCACGAAGCCGGCGCGGATTTCATCAAGATTTTTCCAGCCGACACGCTCGGGCCGAATTACATCAAAGCGCTGCGCGCGCCCCTGCCCCATTTGAATCTCGTCCCGACGGGCGGAGTGGATGCCGCGAATGTGGCCGATTGGTTCAAGGCCGGCGTCGCCGCCGTGGGCGCGGGTTCATCGCTGGTTTCCGCAAAGATTCTTTCAGAAGCGGCCTGGCCGGAATTGACGCGGCGCGCCGCTGAATTCGTGAAAGCTGCCGCGAGATAACCGTTGCGAAATTG
>JBQCEJ010000649.1:0-4423 GCA_051960355.1 Verrucomicrobiota bacterium
AGATCGTAGTTTTCCCATGGGGAGAACACCCCAGAGTCGATTCCAAGGCTGAAACTGCCCCCGATCAATCGAAGGGAAACCGGAGCCGGCCCCGGCCAAATTCGCGCACGGCGGAAGGCGCCGGACGTCAGGAACTCCGCAACTCCGCATTGCTGGGTGCATTGCGGTGATTACTTCAAGAATCCCGCGATTGCGTGATGGACGGTTAGTGGCTTTCGGTTGTTAACTCTTGCGCATATATAGTCCGGTACAGCCCGTGGCCGGATGCGTTCAGATCCGTCTAACAATCAAACCGATGAAACGAACATTGCTGAAACCCCTGCTAATTTTGCCCCTTACGCTTCTGCTCCCCACGCTCGGAGATGCGGCTGACGGCACGTGGACCAATCCCGCCGGCGGGTCTTGGGCGAACGGCGCAAACTGGGCGGGCACCGTGATCGCCGATGGTCTCGACAGCACAGCCCGCTTTAGTTCTCTCAACATTACGGCGGACGCGACGGTGACGCTCGACGGCGCCCGCACCGTGGGTGGTCTGGAATTTGGAGATGCCACCACAGCTTCACACAACTGGTTGCTGAACACTGGCAGCGGGGATCCGTTGACGCTGACTGTCAGCAGCGGAATCCCAACCATCGCGGTGACGAACCGGGTGGCGGTCATCAACGCAGTCCTTGCCGGAACCAACGGTTTCCAGAAAACCGGCAGTGGCGCGGTTTTGCTGACGGCCGCGAACACTTTCACGGGCACGGTAATCAACAATGGTTCCGACAGTAAATTGGCCTTCAGCACTCCGGCGGCCTTTAATGGGCAGAAAATTCAACTCGGTCTGGGCCTTGGGGCTCCCCAAAGCCGGTTGATCGCTTCGGGCGCTCTTATGCCACTCACGAACGTGATTCAGCTCGACACCATCCGGACCATCATCGGAAATGATTCAATCAACGGGTTGACCGCTTTTGATCAAACTTGGAACGGCACGGTGATTCTGAACCATGGCAACAATAATGTGCATGACATCATCGCGCAGAAGGCGCTGACGATCAATGGCGCGGTTACTGAAGCCACACCCGGCCTGGAACTTCGTTTGAACAGCGGCACGCTCACCGTCAACGGGCCGATTCAGGTGACGGGTGGGTTTAAAATGGACAGCGGTTCCACAACGTTCACAGGCACGAATACTTATTCAGGTGGAACCACGCTGCTTGCTGGAAATCTGTTCCTGGCGAATGCCTCGGGCAACGCTCTCCCAGCGGGAATCGCAGCTCTGCAAGGCAGTGCACGCATTTTCCTGAGCGCCAATAACCAGATGGACGACGCCGCCGTGATCCAGTTCAATAACACGGGCGCCACTGCCAACAACGCGCGGTTGGATTTGACCGGATTCAACGATACCATCGCCGGCATCAGCGATCTGGCGACCAGCTGCAACCGGATCGTTGAGGCGGCAAATGACACCGTGCTCAATGCTCCCGCCACCCTCACATTGAATGTGCCTGCCGGGCAGAGTTACACCCACAAGAGTTACATCCGCAATGGAGCAGGGGCGGGTTCCATTCTCACAGTCACCAAGAGCGGTTTGGGCCAGCAGACCTTCTCGGGCGGTTCGGGCCTGGTCAATTGGACGGGCCTGACCACGGTCAATGCGGGTATCCTCGAAATCTCCGGCGCGAGCAGTGTGCTGGCGAATTCTCCAGTGAATCTCGCCGGTGGTACCTTGCTCTTCAGCGGCACCAGCGGCACTGGACTGCGCGCGCAGTCGATCACGAACGACCTCACCGGATCCGGCACGCTGCGCAAAGCCGGCGCGATGGCGTTGCAGTTAGGATCCACGACGGTGAATACCTTTAGCGGCTCCACGATTGTCGATGGCGGCATTCTCCAGGTTCAGGCCGGCGGCATCCTCGCCAGCAACGCGGCAGTGGTCAATAATGGCGGCACGTTGGAAATTCTGGGAAATCTTTACGCCACTTCCACAACCGTAAATCCAGGTGGCGTTTTGGTTTCCGGCAGCGGTTCGGCCCCCAGTGCTGAAGTCGGCGGTCCCGTCACCAATCTGGGTGGCGTCATTCGCGGTTGGGCCATTCTGGACAATGTTTCAATGCAGTCCGGCACGATCAATCCGGCTTTGGGCAGCCAGGCTGCTACGCTGACCATTGGCCAGCTTGCCTGTCAGGGTGGAACACTGGCCTTTGATTTGAATCCCGGCGACACAACCGCCGGCAGCGGTATCAATGACCTCTTGGCAATCGGCACACTGACGCTCTCGTCACCGACGATGATTGATCTGCCCGGTGCGGCAACGCTGACCGGGGCACGCTACGTCGTCATGACCTACAACACTCTCGTCGGCAGCCCGGCCAATCTGTATTTGAACCCCACCGTCAGCGGGCTCCGGTCGCAACCGTCCATCGACACGTCCGTCCTGGGCGAAATTGCGATTGTGTTTGGTAATCCCGGCGCTGTTACCGCCAGAAGCCTGATCTGGCAGGGCGGATTGAATGGTAACGCGTGGGACATCGGCACCACGACCAACTGGCTGGAACTTGGCACGCCCAACTCATTTTACGCGGGTGATGCCGTGGCCTTTGATGACAGTTCCACCAATTATGCAGTCAATCTGACCGCTGCCGTTTATCCCGGCGCAGTGGCCTTCAACAACTTCGCCACCAATTACGTCATTTCCGGCGCAGGCAGCCTCAATGCCTCGGCGGGACTAACGGAGTCGGGGTCCGGCGGTTTGACACTGAATGTCCCGGCCAGCATCGGCACGACACTTCAGTTGAGTTCCGGCAGCACGGTGACAATGACCGGCAGCAGCAACTACCTGAACGGCACGTTCGCGATGGATGCAAGTTCCTCCGGTTCCACCTTCATCCTGACGGGCGGGGCCTATCTCAATGCGCCGGTCGCGGGCGGCAGCTTCAATGTCACCAGCGGAAACAATCTGCTGGTCATCGCGGGTGCGGGATCCACATTGAACGTCCCCGGAGTCGGAGGGGTGGGTGTGGGCAACAGCGCCAGCGCATCGGGCAATACCATCATTGTCCGAGACGGCGGGGCCTGGACGAATATTCCCAACAACTTCGTCATCGGCCAGGGCAGCGCCTTTAACAACCAGCTGATTTTGACCAACGGCGGACGGCTTACATGGGGAACGGGCGCCGTCGGCTCGGTGCTTTTGGGCCATGGCACCGGCGCTTATGACAACTCCTTGAAAGTGCTGGGCGCAACCTCGGTGCTCGACCTGAACGGCGTAAGTCTCTATTCAGGCCGCAACGGCAACAATAACGTCACCACTGTGGATTCCGGGGTCATCACGAATTGCGGAAACGTCAACATCAATGATTTGGGCGACGGTCAGGGCAACGGCGTGAACGTGCTGAATGGCGGGCGGCTTTACAGCAAATCAGGAATCAACATCGGAGCCAACGCTCATACCAGTGTCGATGCGTTCTTCAAAGTGGATGGTGGTTCGGTCTGGGCCGCCAGCGCCAATATTGGTGGCAACGCCCTGGCAACAGGCTCCACGCTCACCCTCACCAACGGCGGCAGCCTGACGATCTCCAACGCCTTGGTGGTGAATAATCCCAGCTCGGTGGTCACTTTCGCCAGCGGCACGGTCACGGCGGGAAGCCTCACCGTTAACAATGGCCAGGTGTTCACCGTCGGCGACGGCGTCAATGCGGCGACTCTGACGCTGAACGGCGGTAGTTCGACATTTGCCAATGACCTGACCATCGCTGCCAATGCCACTTTGAAAGGCAACGGCTCGGTCGGAGTCGGTAACACGATGGTGAACGGCGTCTTCGCTCCGGGCAGTTCGGTGGGTTCGCTCACGTTCAGCAACAACCTGACACTCGCGGGGAGCACCGTCATGGAACTCGACAAAGCGAACAACACCAATGACTCGGCCACCGTCTTCGGCACACTGGGCTACGGCGGCGCGCTTACGGTGACAAACCTGGGCGGCACCCTGGCCGCGGGTGACACATTCAAATTGTTCAGCTTCGCCGGGACGTCTGGCAGTTTCTCAAGCGTGACTCTTCCTGTGCTTGCATCTGGGCTCGCCTGGACGAATCGATTGGAAACGGACGGCACGATCGCGGTGCTTGCCACCATTCCATCCACGCCCACCAATATCACGTTCTCGGTGAGTGGCGGAAACCTGACGGTGAGCTGGCCGTCCAGCTATGTCGGCTGGATTCTGCAATCGCAGACGAACGCCTTGAACATTGGCTTGAGCAACAACTGGGTCGATGTGCCCGGCAGTGAGTCCGTCAATTCGGCCAGCTTCCCGGTGGATGCGACCAGTCCGACACGGTTCTTCCGCCTGCGTCATCCTTGACCGGGTGCGAAAGTGGAGCTGACGGTTCAACGTGAAACGCCGAGCAGCGCTCGGCGTTTCTGCGTCAGCGGATTGTCCTTG
>JBQCEJ010000650.1:0-4240 GCA_051960355.1 Verrucomicrobiota bacterium
GCGATGGCGAAGGTCGGGTCCCTGAACGGATTGTTGCTCACCGGCTCGGATATGGGCGTGGATGGGGTGACTTATAGCAGCATGGCCGCGCTAAATATTTCTCTGGGTTCAGGCAACGACACTTTCAATGTCATGGCCACGAACG
Organism: Verrucomicrobiota bacterium; assembly: GCA_051960355.1. Classification (GTDB taxonomy): domain Bacteria; phylum Verrucomicrobiota; class Verrucomicrobiia; order Limisphaerales; family DASXHY01; genus DASXHY01. The sequence goes on from JBQCEJ010000650.1 coordinate 146, forward strand.
CGACCACGCTGACCACGATCAATACTGGAGCTGGCGCGAACACAGTCAATGTGGCGAGCAACGCTCCGGCAGGAACGGGCGGCGTGCTCACCGGAATTGCCGGCAAGCTGATCGTGAACGGGCAGGGGATGGCCGACACGCTGAACGTGGACGACTCCGGTGATTCGCTCGCGTCCAGTTTGATTCTGACCTCAAGCACTTTGACCGGATTGGGCATGGCGAACAACGACGTTGCCAAGGGCCTTGAGTTTCATGGGTTGGAAATCTTGAACGTCCTGCTCGCCTCGCATGACAATGCCCTCTATCTGAAGGGTAGTCCGGCTGGAACGATTACCAACATTGTCACTGGTTCGGGCGCCAACCAGATTGCGATCGGAACCCAAGCTCAACTGACGCCCGGCGCCTTGACCAATGGCGAAGCCCCAAATACCGGCAGCACGCTCGCTGATGTGTTGGGCGCGATCAACCTTGTGGGCAGCGGACAGGACACGTTGAATGTGGACGACACCGGCAGCCTGAGCGACAAGATTGGCGTCCTGACTGCGACCACCTTGACCGGTCTGGGCATGGGAACGGGCGGTGTCATTTATGCGGGCGTGATTTCGCTGACGCTTTCGCTTGGGTCTGGAAACGACACGCTGACGATCGGCAGCACGGCGTTGATTCCAGTCACGGTGAATGGCGACGCTGGCAACGACACCTTCAACATTCAGGCGACGACCGGCGTCACCCTGATCAATGGCGGTTCGGGAAGCGACATTTTCAATCTTGGCAGCCTGACGCCCGCGACTTTGGGAACGGTGAATGCAATTGCCGGCGCGTTGACTCTCGAAGGCGGCGCAGGTTCTGACACGATGAACGTGGATGACTCGGGTGATGCCACGGCCAACACCGGCCTGCTCACGGCCAACACGCTCAGCGGGCTTGGGCTCGGCGCAGTCGTCAATTACGCAGCCGTCGAAATGCTTCACATCAATCTCGGTTCTGGCAACGACACGTTCAACCTTCATAGCACCCTTGCCTCGACGACCACGACCGTGAGCACTGGCGCCGGCGCAAACACGGTCAACGTTGGCAGCGACGCCCCAGTTGCCGGGGGAACACTCAATGACATTCAAGGTGCGTTGATCGTTGTTGGATCGGGCAGCGACGTTCTGAATCTCGACGATTCCGGCGACACGACGCCGAATGCCGGATTCCTGATACCGGCGAATCTCACGGGCTTGGGCATGGGCGCAGGCATCACCTTCAGCGGGCTCGATGTGCTGAACGTTTCGCTCGGTTCGGGCGACGACACCTTCTCGATCAACGACATGACCGATGCCACGATCACGAGAATCGATGGCGGTGCCGGTTCAAACACGGCCACGCTGAACTTCAGCAACTTCGCTGCGCGGGAACTGACTTTGACGCGGTTTGAATCAGCGACTTTGAATGTGGTCGGCAATTTCTCAGGGCTGCTCAACGATGACGGTGGAATCAGCACGGCTGCGATTGGCGGTTCGTTGACTTCAACCGGCGTTTTGAATGCGGGCACCATTGACACGATGACGATCGGTGTTGATCTGGCGGGTTTGGTCAACGTGACCGGTTTATTGGGTTCTCTGACTGTGACCGGCGCCACGCCGGGTAAAGTCATCGCAGGCGACATTCACACCATTACCGTGCTGGCCGGTTACGGAAACAAAGTGCTGCAAGTGATCGAGGCCGGTGTGGAACGGCAGATTCAAGCACTGCGACTGGGCGGTGCGCCCATGTCCAATCTGGTCACGTTCACTTTCATCTATGACTCGGTTTCGGCGGACGTGCCGCAGCTGGCGATCCGGGTGACCAACAGCAGTCCGACGACGGAACGCTTTGATCTCGTTTTGGTGGCGCACAGCGCGACGGCGAAGTTCAACCTCGCGTATTTGGAAGCGGTTGGGAATTCCGGGATCAGCAATGTCGCGGTGGAAGGCGATCTGCTGGGTGCAATCAGTCAGCCGGCCCTCGATTTTCTTGCGCTCGCTGCTGGCACCCGCAGCGGAGTCAATCTCCCGCTGGACAATCTGGCAGGCGTGGCGGTTCGCGATACGTTGTTGATCGGCCGTATCAACGTCGCGGGCATTCAGGGTCTGGCGTTCGCCAACTTGATTGATGAACGCGGCACGCCGGTGAACATTCAGAAGGCGCTCAGCTCGACCGGCAAGCCGGTTGTCCTCTGGAATCTGCTGGGCAGTCAGGCGGCGCTCTTGCCGGCCACCGAAGCGTTCCTGATTCCATTCAGCGAAACGCAAACGGTCCAACTCTACGCTCAAGTCGATCGCGACTTGAGTCTAGACCTCGTCTTGAGCTTTACCGACCAGATCGTTGACGATGCTTCCATTCGCGCCAGTGTTCAGATCCAACCTGCGCTCGAGAAAAAAGCCGTTGCCGCCATCAACCGTATCGACTTCATCGGCGACGGCGCTTCCGTGGACAGTCAATATGCGGTCGGCAGCATCACCAGCACCGGCGCGTTGGGCGATCTTTCCATTCGCGGCAAGAGCGGCTTGGGCAGCGTCACGGCCGCGGGCATTTTCGGAAATATCAATGTGTGGATCGGTTCGATCTACGGAACGATTGAGACGACGGGCGTTCGCATCGACCCGATTAGCGGCGTGCAAACAACCGTGGACGCCGGAATTGGGCGGTTGATCACCGACGCAAAAGGCAACGCGACTGGCGTGACGGTGATTTACTCGAAGCTCGGCATCACCGGCCAGATCATCAGCCGCGGCGATCTGATCAGCTTGGTTAAGACGAATGGAAATGTGACCAGCCTTATCGCGGCCCAAGGCAACATCGGTATCGCGTTGAGCGATGCCAATGGCAATGCCATCATGGATAATGCCGGCAGACTGATCCGCTTCGGAGGCATTTCCGGCAAGATTTTCAGCGGCCAAATCGTGGCGCTCGGCAATGTTTTTGGTGACCTGAGCTTCAGCAGTATTGCTGGAAAAATCGCAGTCAAAGGCGCCATCGTCACTGGGCTTGATGCGCAACGCTTCGGCATTCTTGGCAATGTAACGGCCAAATCCGTGACTGCTACGGGCACGGTGATTTCCGGCGGCACAATTGGTGATGCTGCTGGCAAAATCTATTTCAAGGTGGGCAGCGTGAAAGGAATCGTCGCCGCCGAAGGTGCTGTGAATCTGGCGAAGGTGGGCGCGCTTCCCGTGTTTCAGAACCTGCTCGGCACGGCCGATGGGTCAGTCATCGAAGCCATTTTCACCGAAGGTTCGGTCTCGCTGCTGTTCGATACGAACGGAACGCTCGTAGGCTTGGCCGCGATCCAAACCGATCTGGAGAGTCTCGCGGTGGATGGCGGCAATTTGACCGGACCGTTATCATGAAGCGGTTTGCGCGAACGCCGATGTTTTCGATGAAGAAAAAATCACATCTCTGGCCGACATTGGGAGCTTGTCTGGCGGCGGCCTTGCCTCAGGCGCAGGCTTTGGAATTGCGTGGCTTTTATGTGGACGTCGATGCGGGCGGTGTTTTTCAACAAGACCTTTCGATCAGCAGTGATGTGACCCCGTCGGCGGGTAAAGTCAGCTTTAATCCAGGATTTCGCGGCAACCTCAGTCTTGGCTATGCAATTTCGGATTCGCTGGATGTTGGAATCCAAACCGGCATTCTCTGGAATTCCATTGATCAGGTGCAGGGCGATTCGTTGTCCGGTTCCACTTTTTACCAAGTTCCATTGCTGACGAGCGCGAACTATCGTTTTCCGCTGAAGGGCGGCTGGACGCCGTTTGTTGGAGCGGGAGTGGGCGGCGTGATGAGCTTCATCGATTTGCATACACCACTCGGTGACCTGAGCAGTTCCGACCTTACCTTCGCCTATCAGGTTGCGGCTGGCTGCAAGTACGCGGTAAACGAGAATTGCGAGTTTGGAATTTCCTACCAGTTCCTCGGTTCACTCGAACACGAATGGTCGGATGGCGGAATCTCGCTTACGACGGATGGATCGCTGAGCCATTCGTTCCTGGCGAGTTTCACCTGGAAATTTTAATTCCCTCGGAAGTCTTTCCGGATTCGCGCTGCGGCGCTCTTCGATTCCATCAGCTCCCT
>JBQCEJ010000651.1:0-2304 GCA_051960355.1 Verrucomicrobiota bacterium
AGCTCTGGCTTTCTATTTCTATTTCGATGGTATCCGGGAGCGACATTTAACGTACTACATTAACCCAGTTAGAACCGCTATCGTTAAACAAGGGCAGTTTTCGGAATTGAGTGTAGAATTTTCTGGAAAGCAGATCACGAACAACTTAACAGTTGCAACAATCGCGATTTGGAATTCGGGAAAAGAGCCAATTCTTCGCAGTGATATTTTGAAGCCCATAAGGCTTAGTGCTTCGCAGAACGCACCTATATACAAAGCAACTCTTTCTAAATTTCGCGATGTTACTGCCATCAATCTTCTTCAGGGAAATCCTCAAGCTGGTGAGCTTGAGTTGGATTGGAAAATATTGGAACGCAATGACGGTGCGGTTATCACCGTCATCTATGGAGGGGATGAAACCACATCTTTTTCAGTGGAAGGCACAGTTATTGGCCAGCGGTCAATCGATCCGGCAACAAAGGCTGACATGAGGCCAATGACAAAGTATTTGATCTCTTCCTTTGGTGGTTTTGCCTTTAGCGCCGTAATGACCTTCGCAGTGTCGCGAAAAAACCGCCAAAACACCCTAAGGAAACATTTGCAAGGAAACGCTCTTAACTTGATCGCAATACTCGTATACACGTCCCTCCTGATTTATACGGTCATAAAGATGTTTTCTGCAAAAGTTCATTCGCCCTTCGGTTTCTAAAATAGCTTATGAACACGCCGGGTTTCTTGATCCGCTGAAAGGCACGCCGGATCGTTCAAAAGTGGGACTCTGAAAAAATAGCAGTCCGTGTGTGACCCACGCCTCGACACCAAACCTCCTTATGGCGGGGGGTCGGTAAAAGATTCCTTACAATGGGGGGGTCATGCGCCATTCGCGTTGCGCGCCTTCCAGTTTTTTGAATGCGCCTGTGCCCTGTTGCGAATCTTGAACACCCTGCTGGCCTCGCCTGTCTCGCGGCACAGCACGCCACGGCTCAGTCCCAACTGTCGGGCCATTGAGCGCATGGACTTCGAATCGAGCAAATCAGGATTCACTACCCACGCCAGCGCAACCGCCCGTTTCCCCACAATCTTCAACTCCTTCCCTTTGACCAACCATGTCAGTATCTCGCGCAGCACGTCGGCTAACAGCGCGTAGTTCACATCGCCCATTTCTTCCTTGGCCTCGCCCATGATGCGCCTGAGCAGTTCCCAATCGAAGTCCATTTGCCGTGTGGCGAGCGGGGACAGATTCGGCATCCTGCTCCAGTCTTCAGGAAACTCAGGTTTGAACCGCACATCTTTGATCACCTTCGGGACAATCGGTTTATCCATAAATAAGTTTACGCTTTGAAATTCGCTATACGGGTGTTCAGTTCTTTGATCTCGGCATTGAGCAGCTTCACATCCTCCACGTCCTTTGGGTTGTTTTTTGCGAGCGGTCCAGACCCGATCCGTAACGAAATCTGAGCGCGGAGCGCCTTCTTGGCTTCCAGTTGCGCCTTCAGTTCCGAGAAGAATGGAGCGCGCTGGGGCGTGGTTGGGTTTTGGGCCATCGAACCTCGTTGTGCTGCCTTCTCCTGCCATTTGCGCCAGCAGTTCATCAGCAGGGGCGCTACCTTTCGGATTGGCTGGCCTGCCGCGTCAACCCAATTCCTGGCGTCGTACGTGTTCCAGAACCATTCTGCGCAATCTGGAGCCACGCCTGAGCGGTCAGCCAGATCATCGAACCCATACCGGCTCATCGGAGGAATTTCCGGCAGACTCCCACTCTCTCTCTGTACTTCTTCTGTTCTTATGTTCTTGTGAGTGGTCACTTGCTGGTCATTTGCTGGTCGCTGGCTGGTCATTTGCTGGTCATTCTGCTGGTCGCCATTCTGGTACATGTTCCAGTTCAGTATTGTAATCATTGAGCATTTGCTACTTGTCTGCTGGTCAATCTGCTGGTCGGTTTTCAACTGAATCAAAATCCGCTTCACCTTCTGCTCGTGAACGCCTGTGTCACTTGCCAGCGCAAAGCGTCCGGTGATGAGCTGTCCGGGCTTCAAGACGACCTCTTTGCCCGCGAAGATGCGACGCAGTGGGGCGTGAGTCGCCAGCATCAGCAAATGAACCCACACGTGAACGAACTCCGAATCCTTGTAACGAGGGTTGGTCATGATCCGCCTGTGAAGCTTTATCCACCCGAAATCTAGATCGTCATTCAGTGACATTGCCTTAATTCCGGCTTGGATCATTCCAGCGGCAACCGCATCCGAAGATCACCATGCCAGGACCATCGGCAATGGCCGGCTTCAGATGAGTCGAGCAGACCCGCGGCCTCGTCGCAGCAACCGG
>JBQCEJ010000652.1:0-2491 GCA_051960355.1 Verrucomicrobiota bacterium
GGATGGCCGGCCCGCCAGTCGGTTTTGGTCGTTGTGGCCCGAGGCGGATGGTTCCATCTGGATCGGCACGCTCGACCAGGGATTGCTTTATTTCAAAGATGGAAAATTCACCCGCTTCACCCGAGCCGAAGGACTTTTGGACGAAGGCATTTCGCAGATTCTCTCCGATGGAAATGATCTCTGGCTGGGTTCGCGGATCGGTGTGTTGCGCGTGTCACGTGCTTCGTTGCTGCGTCGCGTCAATCATCAGGTGGATACTATCGGCTGTCGTGTGTTTGGCCGGGGCAACGGCTTGTTGACGACGGCCATGGCGCTGGAGTTCGGGCCGAACTGTTTGCGCAGTCGGGATGGCCGGCTTTGGTTCAGTTCGGCCAACGGTCTGGCCTGGACGTTGCCGTCCGATGTGGGGCATCGGCAGATCGCCCCACCAGTAGTGATTGAGAAAATTCTCGCCGATGGAAAAGGCATTGAAACCAGCGGTGTCGGTGGCGATCTGGTGCCGCAGGCAAAAGGTCCGTTGCGGCTCGGTCCGGGAGTGCGGAATCTGGAAATTCACTTCACCGCGCCGAATCTCACCGCGCCGGAGTTGATTGAATTCCGCTATCGTCTGCAGGAAGTGGATGGCGACTGGCTGGACGCGGGCAAACATCGTTCGGTGGTATTCACGCGGCTCGCGCCGGGGGCTTACACGTTTGATGTTTCCGCTCGCAACAGTGACGGCATCTGGAGTTCCGCGGGAGCAACGCTGCACTTCGTCATCGTGCCGCACTATTGGGAGCGGCGCATGTTCCAGGCAGGTGTCGTGATTCTGGTCGTGGGCCTGGCTTTGCTAGCGATTCGCGTTTGGACCAAGCGCCGCATGCAACACAAACTCGATCGCCTGGAGCGGCAGCGCGAACTCGAGCGCGAGTGCACCCGCATCGCCCAGGATTTGCACGATGATCTCGGCGCCGGTCTGACCGAAATCAGTCTGACCAGCGACCTGGCAACCAATCCCGAACTGGATGCTTCCGCGTCCGCTCATTATGTCACCGAGATCGGCTCCAAGGCGCGGGAGTTGGTGACGACGATGGATGAGATTGTTTGGGCAGTGAATCCGCGCAACGATTCGGTCGCGTCCCTGGCGGCATATTTTTGTCAGTTCGCACAGCATTTGTTGAAGTCGTCAGGCATCCGTTGCCGTCTGGATGTAAATGAATCGCTGCCCGCCTCTCCGCTCAGGTCCGAGCAGCGGCATCAATTGTTCCTGGCATTCAAAGAATCGTTGAACAACGTGGTTCGGCATTCCGGCGCGAGTGAAGCCCGATTGGCCATTCATGTGGAGAACGGTCAATTGTGTCTCACGCTGGAGGATGATGGCCGGGGCTTTGGCGATGGAGCCGGCGGCGTGGGATCCGATGGGTTGCGGAACATGCAGGATCGTTTGCGGCGCATCTCCGGCGTGTGTGAAGTTTCCAGCCAGCCTGAACGTGGAACGAAAGTCGTCTTTCGCGCACCCTTGCCGGAGGCGGAACAATAACGCGTTAACTCTCTTGGGGTATTGTGATGAACGCTCGCCCAGACAAAAATGCCGGTAAGAAAATGTCAGCCAATGCCAGCCTGGAAAAAGTTTCGACCGCACCGCGCGCCGGCGTCGGCGCGGTGATTTCAGTCGCCGTGGTTGAGGATAATCCCGGTTTGCGCCGGAGTCTTCAACGTCTGCTGGCGCACGCGCCCGGCATGAAATGCGTCGGCGCCTGGGAATCAGCGGAACTTGCCCTGGCTCAACTGCCCGCGCTGATGCCGGAAGTGGTTTTGATGGATATCAATCTGCCGGGCGCTTCCGGCATTGAGGCGACCGCTCGCGTCAAAGCCCTTTCTCCCAACACCCAGGTCGTGATGGTGACCGTTTACGAAGATACCGATTCGATTTTTCGCGCGCTGAAAGCCGGTGCGTGCGGTTACCTGTTGAAACGCGCCTCTTCCAACGAAATCATCGAAGCGATCCGGGACGTCCGCACCGGCGGTTCGCCCATGACCAGCGAGATTGCCCGCAAGGTGGTGCGCGCCTTTCAAGGACCGCCGCCGGAGCACGCCGCTTCCGCAGTGTTATCGGCCCGTGAACGCGAAATTCTGGAAATGCTCTCGCAGGGGTTCGTGAACAAGGAAATCGCCGACAAACTTTCGATCAGTTATCAGACGGTGAAGGTCCACATGAAACACATCTACGAGAAACTGCACGTTCGCTCGCGCACGGAGGCGCTGATTAAGTTTATCGCGGACAAAGGCGCGGCGCCTGAAATGTAAGCGGGAGCGATCCTGCCAACGAAACGCGCGGCCCGTAAATGTCTTCCGGGCCGCGCCATTTTTTCAAATACCGCTTCGCCGTTTAAGCCGCCGCCGCGAATGGATTGGCTTCGACCGTTGTTGGCCGATCGCGTTGCTCCATCTTCGCCCGCAGTTTTTTGAGCGCCTGTTCCTGAATCTGCCGGATGCGCTCGCGCGTCAGTTT
>JBQCEJ010000653.1:0-4475 GCA_051960355.1 Verrucomicrobiota bacterium
TGAACGGAAATAAGACAAACTTTACGTTCCAGGGTGACACGACGTATTACGTGAGTGGAGTCGTAACCGTTTATGGTGACTTTACAGTGGAAGGTGGGACAGTCGTAAAGTTCAACCCTTCAACGTTCAGCTCCGTTGCGGTGTATGCGGATAACGTTTACTGCAAAACGGGTCCGTATCGTCCGGCGGTCTTTACATCGATGCACGACAACACGGCTGGCGAAACGGTTTCCGGGAGCACCGGGCAGCCTTACATCGATTCACAGACCATGTATCTGGATTTTCACTCTTGCGATCTCAACCTGCACGACCTGCGGATGCTGTATAGCTGGGATCCACTGAACACTTGGTCATGCAGTCTTGTGCTTCGGGACAGCCAATTTGTTCACAACGACTATCCCTTCTGGTTCAACGATACTGATCCCTGTGTTGTGGAAAATGTCTTGGTGGACCACTCGACGAGTGATGTGTTTTACCTCAGTTCTGCACACGTTGCGGCAGCGTATTTGACTCTCCATGATGTCTCAAGCCTTTGGTACAACGATTTTTCTTCCTCCGTGGCAGTGACCAACAGCCTTTTGGTGACGGTGACCAACTGGGGTGGCGCATTCTTGGGCTGTAACAACGTGTCAAACAATACGGGAACTGGGGTTTTCCAGATAGTCGGAGGGGGCCGCAACTACCTGGCTGCCAGCAGTTCCTATCGTAACGCGGGTACAACCAACGTTAGTGCAGAGCTTCTGGCAGACTTACAATCGAAGACGACTTATCCGCCCATCGCCTACACCAACGCTACGTTCACAACGGTACAGACGTTCAGTCCGCAGGCACAGCGCGATATCGATACGCCGGATTTGGGTTATCATTATGATCCGTTGGATTACGTGTTTGGGGGCTGCACCGCGACTACCAATATGACATTTACTACCGGAGCAGTTGCAGGGTGGTTTAGAACCGGTTCCACTTGGTATCATGGTGGCCAGGCCATTCGCATGGTTGGCAATACTGTAGTTTCATTTGAAGGTACAGTGGAGGCGCCAGCGTATTGGGTTCGATTGAACACGGTCCAAGAGCAGGACAAAACGGCCGGTTATGGCCATGGTAGCATCGAAAACTGGGAGGATCCATACCTGCCGCTTGTCCGTGGGAAATTTCTACGCTGCTCGGCGCTGGCGAACGAAGCGTTTAATGGATACTTCTCGGGAGATTACGGGCCAATTCGTTCTGAAATGACGGACAGTGAGTTTTGGGCTGGGAGTTTTGCCACTTACGGCGATCCGCTGTATTTCACCAATTGCTTGATGCGCCGGGTGCTCGTGGGAGTAAACAATGGCAACAATCGTTTTGGCTTGGGATTCCGGAACTGCACGTTTGAAGGTGGTTCATTTTTCACGGCTCGAAACAGTGCGGGCCCCCTGCCGGTCTCCGTAAGAGATTGTGCTTTTGATGGAACGAGCATTTCCACTGCCGACTATTACGGGAGTAATTCTTCGTTGAGCGACTACGACTACAATGCTTATACCAATGCAACCAGCCCGTTTTCAATCGGCGGCACACATGACAAAAAAGGAGTCGCTTTCAACTGGCAGGCTTGGAAACTTGGAGATTATTATCTGCCGACGAATAGCGCGCTGACCAACGCTGGAAGCCGCACTGCCGATCTGGTGGGTTTGTATCATTATACCACCCAAACCAATCAGGTTAAGGAGGGGAATTCTACTGTAGACATTGGCTATCATTACGTTGCGGTGGATTCTTATGGAAGCCCAATGGATATCGAGGGGGATAGTGTCTCGGACTATTTGGAGGATGCGAATGGGAATGGGGTCGTGGATACTGGAGAATCCTCCTGGCTGCTCAATGCGTATAATGGGTTGAGCGTTGGTGCTGGCCTTAAGGTGTTTACGCCCCTCAAATAATTGAACTGCGAACCTTTTACTGGTAAGATCCTATGAAAAACAATTCATTGTTGCGGAATAGTATCGTCATAATCTCTGCAACAATAATCCTGATGGTTCGGACTGCGATTGCGACCTGTCCCAATGGAGGTGGCGTTTGGGTCAAGGTGAACTTGGACGGGCAGGATTATGAGTGGAGCAACGGGCTTGATAGCGAGTTGAATACATCACACGGATCCCCAGCCTCCAATCCTGTGCTATCTCCCTGTGGAACTGCCTACGCGAGTGGCGCGGGATTCGTCTGCGCGTATGGCGGTAACACGACTGATAACCCATTGACGTACACGGATGATACTGGCTGTACGGTCGCTACCAACTACGACAATACTGGTACAAATATCGTGGGGTTTACATTTTCTAATCCAACGAATGATACGGGTAAGATTACAATTACGAAGAGAATCAATGGAACGTGCTCGGACGGCACTCCATTTGATTCTATTGCAACGGGAACCATTGAAGTGAAGTCAAGTGGGTGTGGGTGTAGCGGTGGCCCTCCCAATGGTCCCAGTGGTAATGGTCCTGCTGCATCAGGCCAGGTGAATTCTGTCGATTTCCGACTGTTCCTGGGGCAGGCGTCAATGTTTCAAGACGGTGGATTTCTATGGCTGCATGAAGCTACACCTTCGGCAGCATTGGCGACACCGTCGGTATTGAAGGTTCCTTTCGATCGGCCGAACGTTGAGGTTTTCACGAACAGCGGAGTGATTCAACAGGTCAAAACCCCCTTGCTTCTCGTGCATGTTGCCGTGGTGGATCCTTATACATATGAGCTTCAGCTATTCACAAGCAACAATGTTACAGGCAGCAGCGCTCCGTATGGGACGAACGGTGCAGCATTTGAAATCATTGAAATCAAGAACCCCGATACAAATGTTGCCAACAATCGGCTTTGGATTACCGACAAGCGGAGTGGGCTGGCGGACCGGGTATCGCAATACACCTATTCAAACAGCAGCACTCAGGCTCAGCGGTGGGATTTGCTGAAGGCCGACGGGCAAACCGTGGAATCCAAATGGACCGTTCCCAATACCAACTCTAATTTTTCGACCACGTATCGGCAGACGAGTTCGGGAAGCAACATCCTCAGTTTATCGGCAAAGACGTATGAATATCTTTCGTCTGTTGACCGGTCTGTTCTGATATCAGAAACAGAAGGGGTTGGCGTTGATGAGCAGACTACCACGTACACGTATTACACTACTCCAATCACGAACATGAACAATGTGCTGGTTCAACGGATAGATTATCCGGATGGAAAATGGGTCTATTACAAATACGATGAATTTGGAAGAAAGACTTTCGAGTTTTCAACGTATAATAATAATCCCCCGCCCGCTTCGGGAGTGGAGCCGAGTGTGGTGACTGATCGCTGCAAGGAGATTGCGTACACCTATAATGACAATTCAAGCAGTCCGTACACAACAGTGATAAGTGTTCCAGTCGAAGTAAGTGGAGTGTGGCAGTCTCAGGAGGTTTCTCGGGCAACCCACTATGTGGAGTCACATTGGAGCATGGATCAGCAAAGTGTTGGTGGCGGGAATGGAGATCTGACCACATATACATACTACTATAGTGATTCGAACGATTCTGCGTCGTATCAACGCATTCAGTCAATTTCCAATCCAAATGGGACTGCGTCATATTACAATTACATTCTGACAAACGGAACATTCATCACGGTTGAAAGTTCAGGAGAGCCTGATGACTGGAATCAGCCATACTCAATCTTCAACGGTAAACAGACCACGACAGTCATTGACGGCTTGGGGCGGACCCTTTCACGCGTTGTGACAAATATTGTGGATGGGATCGCGACAAATCAGTTGGCTGGCGACACTTTTGTCTACTCCCCAACCGATCTGTTCTGGCGTGACTATTACCGCTACGACCTCGCCAACCGTACAAACCAATACCAATATGCTTGTTGTGGTTTGGATAGCACCGTCGATCCAGACGGGGTAGTCACAATGTATTCATATGACTTGCTGCGCCGGGAAACGGGCAGGACGGTGCTGCGGGGCACGAATGCAGTCACCTTTACCAATGTACTCGACGGCCTTGGGCGTAGCTTGGATAGCCTACGCATCGGTTCGAGTAGTGCGGTGATATCAAGTGAGCGGTATGACAGCCTCGGTCGAGTTGTTGCTGAGACAAACGCCCTGCATGGCGCAACCCGAATAAGTTACAGCATCGTGGGCAATCAGCGTTATGTGACAAACACTTATCCTGACGGGGGAACGCGGATCGAGCAATACTATCGGGACGGACGATTGCAATCGGTTTCTGGGACAGCCGTCTTCCCGCTGCAATATCAGTACGGTACGGAACAGGATTCCAATGATGGCGTATGGCGCGAATATACCCTGGAGATCAAGCCCACTGCCACCGGTGAAACAAACGAATGGGTAAAGACCATTACCGATGCTGCCGGACGCCACTTTAAGACATTTTATTCCGGAACAGCGAGTGATTGCTTTGCGGTTTCTTATTACAACAACAGCATTCCCGGTGGCC